>CAZVNC010000128.1:0-6713 GCA_964628305.1 uncultured Ideonella sp. | reverse complement strand
GTCGTCAGGTTCATGCCGCCGAAGTTGAGCCGGTTTGCGATCCGCCCGGCGGCCACATTGGGCAGGATGCCGGCGAACGAGTCTTCGGTCCACTCCGGCAGGCGTGCGGCGACCTCGGCCGGCAGGCTGCCGCTGAAGCGCGGCAGCTCCGAGCGCAACCCGTACTGCATCCCGAAATCGCCCGTGCCGCCACTTGCGCCCAGGATCACCGAGGCGCGTTCACGATCGAACGCGCGCTCGGCGTAGCCGGCATCTGCCAGCGTGCGACGCGCGACTTCGAGTGCCATCAGCTGCATCGGATCGACCGATTCGATCGACTTCGGCGGCATGCCGAAGCGCGTCGGGTCGAATGCCATGTCGTCGAGGAAGCCGCCCCACTTCGAATAGACCTTGTCCTTCACGCTGCGGTCGGCATCGAAGTAGAGCCGCCAATCCCAGCGGTGCGACGGGATCTCGGTGATCGCGTCGACCTTGGCGAGGATGTTCTCCCAGTACTCTTCGCTGCTGTTGGCCTTGGGCAGCACGGCGCCGATGCCGACGATCGCGATGTCGGCCGGCGTGCCGGGCGAACGGCGCGTCAGCACGACGGGCGCGTCGAGCTGGTGCGACAGCAAGGCGGCCGCACCGGCGCTGACTTCCTGGTGCAGCGCCTCGATGTCGGTCACGGCATCGCGCAGGGTCGCCACCTGGCCCAGCATGTACATGCCTTCGGCACGTTGCTGTTCGGGTGCGAGCGATTCGAGCTTGCCGCCCAGGCCATCGCGCTTGCGGCCCTTCGATGCGGTGCGCAGACGCCCGAGGATCAGGTCGTCGAGCTGACGGCGGCTCTCGTCGGGCGCGACGCCGTCGCGCTTGAGCTGGTCACGCTGGCGGAAGAAGTCATGCGCGAACGGCGTGTAGGCGCAGCGACTCGCGTGACCGGGCCCCGACTCGAGGCTGACCGTGTGCGCGCAGGCCAGCACCTCCTGCTGGAACTGCGGCACGATCGCGCCGCTGGCGACGATCTCCTTCGTGAACAGGTAGGCGCTGCCCATCAGGATGCCGACCTTGGCGCCGGCGGCGACGAGCGGCGCGACGAGCACCTGCAGCATCGCCGACGACAGCGCATCGTGAATGCCGCCGGCAAAGAGCAGTTCGACCTCGTCGGCGCGCACCTTGCCCGGGCCGAGTTCGGCGAGCAGGCGGTCGACCATCGAACTCCAGAGCACGAAGCTGCTGAGCGGCCCGATGTGCCCGCCGCACTCCCGACCCTCGAAAATGAAGCGGCGCGCGCCCTCGTGTAGGAAATTCGCGATCAGGCTCGCGGCGGGAACGTGCAGGAAGGTCGGCACACCGACCCGCTCGAGGTGCACGGCCTGATCCGGCCGGCCGCCGGCGATGATCGCGTAGTCGGGGGCGAAACGCTTGGCGATCGCAAGCTGCTCGTCCAGCAGCTCCTGCGGCGCGAATCCGAGCAGGCCGATGCCCCAGACCCGCTCGCCGAGAAGCTGCTTGGTGCGCTCGAGCAGGGCCTCCAGCGCCTGCCCCTTCAACATCGCGAAGGCGACCATCGGCAAGGCGCCGCCTTCGGCGATCGCAAGCGCAAACTCGGCCGTGTCCGAGACGCGCGTCATCGGCCCCTGGACGATCGGCAAGCGCATGCCAAGCGAGCGCGCCAGCGGCGCCCCGTCGGCGATCGGCAGATGCTGCGCCGCGAGCCTTGGCTGAGTGCGGACCGCCTCGCCGATCGCTGCCAGCACGGCACCCAGGTGGCCGTATCGCTTGCGCCAGGGCGCGGCAAAGGCAACCTCCTGGCCGATCGGCAGCAAGCCCGTCGAAGGCTCGTGCCAGCGAGCCCGCCCACGCACCAGCGGGCATAGCGCATCCTCATCCAGTCCATCGCCGTCACGCGCGAACTGGCGTGCCGCGGCCAGCGCCGGCCGCACCAGCAGCCGGAAATATTGACCGCGTTCGCCGTCGCCGACGGCCACCGTCTCGCTGCCCGCCAGGTTGCCGATCAGTGTGCGCAGCGCTTCGGGTAAACGCACTTCGTCCAGCAGCAGCAACTGCGACTCGAGCACGCCGCCGGCGACGCCGACCGCGGCGCAGGCGGCCGCCACCTGGGGTGTCAGCCCGCCGCGCAGGTACAGCGGCAGACCGCCCCGCTGCAGCCACTTCTGAAGCAGGATGAAGCTGGCATCCTCGCCGACGAAGCCGCCGGCTTCGTTGCCCTTGACGAGCACGCCGTCGACCTGCGCCGCAGCCGATGTCGGCAGCGGCTCGGCGGTTCGAACTTCTGCCAGCACGCGCACGCCGAATCGACGCAGTTCCTCCAGCAGCGCCTGCTGCGGCACAACGAGGTCGATGTCGACGATCGCCCATCCCAGTCCACGCGATGCCAGAGCCCGCAGCTTGGCGGCAACCGGCTCGTCGATCTCATCGAGCCTGACGCCGAAGCTGCCGTGCGCGTGCCGCGCCAAGCGATCGAGTGCGGCGACGATCTGCCTCGAGTCCGCCTCGAGTTCGGCGTTGTAGACACCGACCGCGCCCGCGCGGCTGGCCGCGATGGCGAGTGTCGGATCCCCCAGGCCAGCGGGCGTGAAGACGAACGAGATGAAGTCGGTCATGGCGTTGAAACTTGTGGTCAGGGTCCAGCTCGTCGTCGACGTGCCAGAGATCGACAGGAAAGGGCCTGAACTTAACTGTTGATCATTCTCAATCTGTAGGCCCTTGCTGTCTCATCGCCAGTCGCGTCAATCGTGAGCATCACACGGCAGCCATCGGATCGGGGGTGCACGGACCCATGGCCCAACCTTGATGATGGGCAAGCTTTAATTCTGCTCTTCCAGACGGCGCACCGCGATTCGCGACCCCCCCTCATTCGTGGGGGGCGCAATTACCGTCCGGACATGCTTGCGCCCACCCGCTTGGCCATCACTCGCCGATCGCCGACGCGCCGGGATGGGGAACGAGTGGAACCAGCGGCATGGATCGACCTCTGACGCGAGCTCACGGTCAGCAGTGCTCGCCTACCAACGAACGAAGTGTTCACCTCGCTGCGCTCGGCGATACTCGCGCACCGGCATCCCTGTCATCTCCCGCCCCGGCGACCGCGCTGCGATGAACCACCATTCCAGACTCCGAAGGCTCGATTTCTTGTCGCCGCTGCTGGCTTGTCTGGCGCTTGCGTCGTGCGGCGGCGGATCGGACAGCGCGGTCGCACCACCTTCCAGCCAAGCCGCCGCGGCAACCGCCACGGCCCAGTCGAACCCGCTTTGCAGCGTTGCCACGCTCGGCTCCTATTACTGGGAGATCGGAGACCGCAACGGTGTGCTGGTGTCGGGGAGCATGGGCGCCGGCGGCGTCTTTGCAAGCACCGTCATGAACATCGCATCGGCATCGAAATGGCTGTTCGCCGGGTACGTGTTCGAGAAGTATGGCGCCCCGCCCGGCCTGGTGCCGTTCCTCGATTTCACGAGCGGCTACAGCAACCTGGACAGCGACCTCTGCGTTGCAACCGGGACCGTGTCGCAATGCATGAACGGAGGCATCAACGCATCGGAGGCCGCCAGCGGGATGTTTCATTACCAGGGGGGGCACATGCAACAGCTCGCGGTCAACCTCGGTCTGGGTGCGATGCGCAACGACTCACTTGCGGCGGAGGTGCGCTCGCAGATCGGCACCGATGTCACGCTGCAGTACATCGAGCCGCTGCCTCCGGGCGGCGTCAGAACCAACGCCGCGAGCTACGCCGTCTTTCTACGCAAGCTGCTGATCGATAGCCCCACCCCGCTGCGTCTGGGCAGCGCACTCGGAACCCACGCTGTCTGCACCCAACCCGGCCCCAACTGCAACGCCTCCACCGACACCGCGGCGGCACTCCCCGAGAACTTCCACTATTCGCTCGGGCACTGGGTCGAGGATGACCCGACCCACACGCCGAGCAGCAACTTTGCCTATAGCAGCGCTGGAAAGTTCGGCTTCTACCCATGGGTCGACTTCGACCGCAAGCTCTACGGCATCGTGGCGCGCGACGATCCGACCAGCGTTGCGACCGGCGAGGGCTACGCGTCTCTCCAGTGCGGCCGCCTCATTCGACTCGCCTGGAAGACCGGTATCGCACAGTAGCGGGTCGGCCTCGGCCGACCGACGCATCGTTCGCACGCGACCTCGCGCGGCGGGCATCGGCGTTGCCCCCGGTTACGCTCGACGAGCGCTGGACACATCTCGGGAGGCTGGCTGCATGCGGTCTTGCCGATATCACGGACGCAGCCGGTCGTTCGGCGCGCGCAACCGGATGCCTCTGGACCGAGACGCGCGACGGCGACCGCCTGCGCGTCAGATCCACCATCGCCGACGCCGCACAGGCGCGATGGGCAACCCGAGGACGGCCGCGATGCCGATTTGCGAACTCTCTGCCGCGCTGCGCCCGGCGCGACTGGCATCGACGTTGGTGGCCTGCCTGTGGCTTGCCGCCTGCGGAGGCGGTGTCGACGCACCGACCGAACAGGCGGCCCAGAACACCGACTCGAGGGAAGCGACGCTGAGGGCGAAGGCACCGGCGCCCCGGTTGCCGCAGGCATCGACAAACACCCTGCAGGTCGGCATCAGGCTTGCCGGCTTTCCTCACAAGGTGGATGTGTACCGCCCGGCGGGCGCGACGAAAGCGATTGTCTTTCTGCACGGACATGGCGGCACGACCTGGAACCTGGCGTACTCACTGGGCTTCAATCGGCTCAACGCGCCGCAGACGGCGAGAAGCGTGAACTGGGACTGGCTAGCTCGCAACGGGATCATCGCGGTCTTTGCCCAGGGTCAGTCCCAGCCCGGCACACAGACGCCAACCTGGAGCAACTACGTCTTCGACTCGGGGCAGGACGACGTGACATTTCTTGCCGCGCTGTCGGCCTACGTCAGAGGGCAGTACGGTGTCTCGCAGGTGGCGCTTTCGGGTCATTCCGCCGGCGGTGTGATGACTGCACGCATATGGTGCGAGGCGACCACTGCCTACGATGACTACGTCTCGCTGGGCGGCCCTATGGTTTCCACCGCCTATCCGCGGCCCGGCCCGACCTGCACGCCGTCGGCACCGGCTCCCTACTTTCTCGTGGTCGGTGGACAAGACAGCAAGCTGCCGATGTTCGCCGCCGGCCTGACGACGCCGACCCCACAGCAGATCGCTGCGGGTCTGACCGATACGATCCTCACGTCCGAGTGGGTGCGCCACCAAGGCCGCAGCAACGCGGTCTGCGGCGAGACGCCGACGCTGGAGGCTGCCGTGGTCGACGTTACGGGGCCGACCTGGAATGCCTGCGACGAACACGTACGCTACAAGGTCGTGACCAAGGCCGACCATCCGATCGCCTCGCTCGAGCAGTACGCTCAAGTCAGGATGGTCGACCTGATAGCCGGCTTCATGAAGCGGTGATGTCGCGCGCGCAGATGGCGCACGTCGGTTGACCGAGGCTCAGGGGCACGCAATTCCAGCAACCCAGGCACATGCACAAGCGGTTCGCTGCCCACACCGCAGCGACCGCCCTGGCGGGTGCGGGCGAAGCGCACTTGGGGCGCCCGACAAGTTCGTTCAACGCCCCAGCAGACCCGGGTCAGCGCGGAATACGCCTTCCGAGCAGGCCGCACACAGTGGATGATCCCCCGTCGGATCGCGGCTCGGGTCGTAGCGGTTGTAATAGATGAGCGGGCCGTAGTCCGTCGTGACGAAGAGTTCCGGGTCGTTGCGGACCCGAAACAGGCTGTCGTCGTTGACCCTGCGCAACAGCGGCTGCGCGGCATCGATGTTCGAAAGCCAGACCTCGGTCGGGAAGTCGTTCGGACTGACGTAGGCGACCCAGTAGACATAGGACTTGCCGTTGTAGGTGAACCATTGCGGCGAGCCTGCCGAGCGTCCCTCGGGCATCGAGACACTGTGGATCAGCGTCCAGGACTCACTGCCGTCCTGTGCTGACGTCTGGCGGTAGACACGCAACTCCGATCCGTTCACGAAGGTCGAGAAGACGAACTCGCCGCCGAACTCGGGCGCGGGCCACATCCAGGGCACCGTTCTTCCAGTGTCCTTGGCGCCGGCGTCAAAGGACAGTTGGTCGCTGATCGCGGTGTCAAGCATGTAGCGAAAGACCTGTGGTGTGCCCGACACCGGTGCGGTGTAAAGCATGGCGCGGATCCCGGTCGCGAAGCGCCACGCCTTGTCCTCCGCCGGCAGGAACGGCATGATTTGCTCGGAATTGTCGTCCTGCACGTTGCGCCAATAGTGGTTGTAGTACGGATCGAAGTACATGATCTGGGCGTTCTTGTCTCCGTCCGTCTGGCTCGCGATGTCGGCCATCCGCGGCGCGTTCGGCCCGAGCCGCTTCACCTGTTTCAACTCGCCGTTGCGGTCCAGAATCGCGAGCGCCATGCGCGTGTTCTGCGCGGTCGGTGGCCTCTTCGCAAGGTAGTAGCTGTAGTAGATCTGATCGCCGCTGGCCATCGCGATCCATTCCGGACCGTTCCAGAGAAACATGTTGAGCCCGCTCACGGTGCCGGTCGCGATCTGCTGCCCTTGGCCGCTCACCGGCTCGAAAGCACCGGTCGCCCTGTTCACATTGCCGAGCCAAAGCACGCCCTTCGAGTCGGTCCACGCGATCTTGGCCCGGGACTGACTGAACTCGGCATCAATCAGCGCCGGGTTGGGCGAAACGCGGCTCTCGTTGGGCACGAACTGGGCGCTCGCCGGT
>CAZVNC010000127.1:0-6749 GCA_964628305.1 uncultured Ideonella sp. | reverse complement strand
CGGATCGCTTGAAGGCCGCCGCCGCGGCCGGCATCCCGACCGTCCTCGCCCCCTGCGGCCTCGACATCCTGTCGTACGGCGGGCGCACCGACATGCTCGAGAAGACCAAGGACCGCGTCCAGTACGTGCAGGACAAGCTGCGCGTGCAGGTCCGCACGACCGCCGACGAGCTGCGCGCCGCCGCCGACGTGATCGCCGAGCGGCTGAACGCCGCGCGCGGCGAGTGGACCTTCCTCGTTCCGCTGAAGGGCTGGTCCTCGCTCGACCGCGAGGGGCGGCCGATCTACGACCCGCAGGCCGACGCCGCGTTCGTCGAACGGCTGCTGGCGAAGCTCGACCAGCCGCAGCGCGTGAAGAAGCTCGACCTGCACCTCTACACGCCCGAGTTCGCGCGCGCCGCGGTCGATGAGTTCGCACGCCTTTACGCGGCCGCGAAGCAATCCGAAGGCGCCGCGGCGCAGGCGGCATGAAGGCGCGATACAAGCTCGCAGCCGCGCGCCGAAGTGCCTGGCCCGAGATGGAGGAGATGACATGATCGTTCGCAACTGGATGCAGCCGCATCCGATGCTGATTCCCGGCACGATGCTCGTCTCGGAAGCCAAGCGGCTGATGAGCGAGAACCACCTGCATGCGCTGCCGGTCATCGACGACGACGGCCATCTGCGCGGGCTCGTCACGCGCGCCAACCTGCTGCGCATGGGACAGTTCGTGCTGCACACGCAGGACCCGGACGAGTTCAACTTCTTCGTGACAAGGCTGCGGGTGCGCGACATCATGGTGCGCAACCCCGACACCGTGCAGGCGACCGACACGATGGAAGAGTGTCTGCGCAAGGGCCAGGCGCACGGCGTGGCGCAGTTTCCGGTGCTCGACGGCGGCGAGGTGGTCGGCGTCATCTCGGCCAACGAGATCTTCCAGATCGCGGCGAACTTCCTCGGCGCCTGGGAGCATCGCAACGGCATCACGATCGGCCCGGTGCGCGTCGGCCCGGGCATGCTCGGGCGGATCGCGGACATTGCGGAATCAGCCGGCGCGGTGCTGCAGGCGCTGTACCCGATCAACTCGCGGCACGACGCACTGGCCGAGGACGTGCTGGCCGAGAAGCGGGTTATCGTTCGCTTCCATGGCGGCCGGCTGGACGAGATCGTCGCCGCCTACGAAGCGCAGGGATTCCCGGTGCTCGAGAAGATCGAGGTTCGGGACGCCGCGCTCGCCGCCTGAACCCGAAGACGCCGAACAAGGAGAGCCAATTCATGACCTTGCCCCTGGTGGTGGCAATCACCGGCGCCACGGGCGTCATCTACGGTGTCGAACTGCTGCGCGTCCTGAAGGATCTGGGCCAGCCGGCGCACCTGATCCTGAGCGAGGCGGCCGGGATGAACTTCGCGATCGAGACCCAGACCACGCTCGAAGAGGTGCGCTCGCTCGCCGCCGTCGTCTACAGCAACAAGGACGTCGGCGCCGCCGTCGCGAGCGGCTCGTTCCTGACGCGCGGCATGATCGTCGCGCCATGCACGATCAAGACGCTGTCGGCGATCGCCAACTCGTTCACCTACAACCTCGTCGTGCGCGCCGCCGACGTGCAGTTGAAGGAAGGCCGCAAGCTCGTGCTGATGGTGCGCGAGACCCCGCTGCACAAGGGCCACCTCGAGCTGATGACGCGCGCCGCCGATTGCGGCGCGGTCATCCTGCCGCCGATGCCGGCCTTCTATCACCGGCCGCAGACGATCATGGACCTCGTCCACCAGAGCATCGGCAAGGCGCTCGACCAGGTCGGCATCGAGCACAAGCTGTTTCGCCGCTGGAGCGGACGCGAGGACGACAAGGAACTGCGCTCGAAATTCGAGGGCGAATGACGAGGCGACCTGCCAGCACGCCTGCCGACACGGTGATCTACGCGATCGGCGACGTCCATGGTCGCAGCGATCTGCTGGAACTGCTCACCGCGCGCATCGTCGAAGACGCAGCCGGACGGCGTGCCGGCAAACGCCTGCTCGTCTGCCTCGGCGACTACGTGAGCCGCGGCACCGGCTCGCGCCGCGTGATCGAGATGCTGCTTGCGCCGCCGCCCGCCGGCTTCGACCGCGTCACGCTGCGCGGCAACCATGAGGACTACGTGCTGCGCTTTCTGGACGGCGATCTCGACGCCGGCCGGCGCTGGTTCCTCTGGGGCGGGCTCGCCGTGCTCCCCGACTACGGCATCGAGATCGGGCCCCGCGACTGGCACGCCGACGCGACGCTTGCCGAAGTTCGCCGCCACCTGGCCGACAAGCTGCCGGCCGAACACCTGGCCTTCGTTCGCAACACGCGCACGAGCTACCGAAGCGGCGACTACCTCTTCGTCCACGCTGGCGTGCGCCCCGGCGTGCCGCTCGCCGATCAGGACGTGCACGATCTGATGTGGATCCGCCAGCCCTTCATCGGCTCGACGGCGGACCACGGCGCGGTCGTCGTCCATGGCCATTGCATCGTCGACGAACCCGAGCTGTGCGCGAACCGGATCGGCATCGACACCGGCGCCTTCGAGACCGGCGTGCTGACCTGCGTCGCGCTCGAAGGCGAGCGGCGCGACATCCTGCAGACCTGACGACGATGCGCCACGCACCGCACCCGTTCTGGCGCTTCTCGCTGCGCGTTTATCGCGCCCCTGGCGTTCAGCAGGCCTGCCTCGCGTTGCAGGACGACTGCGGCGCCGATGTGAATATCGTGTTGCTGTGTGGCTTCGCGGGACACGAGGGACGGTCGCTGGACAAGCGCAGGCTGCGCCAGGCGATCGCGAGAGTCGGCGCCTGGCAGTCCGGCGTGATCGCGCCGGTGCGCACGGCGCGGCGCGCGATCAAGCGCGATCCGCCGCCGGACGCGCAGGCGGCGCAGGCCTTGCGCAAGCAGATCCTCGCCCTCGAGCTCGAGCTCGAGTACATCGAGCAATCGATGCTCACCAACCTCGCCGCGCAGTGGCCGCAGTCGGTGCGCCGCGGCGCGCCACGAGACACGGTCGAAGCCAACCTGCGGCGCTATCTGGAACTGCTCGGGTTCGCGCCACAGCCGACCCATGCGGCGCACCTGGCGCGAATTGCCGACGCCTGCTGCGGGCTGGCAGTGGCGGTGCGCTGAGCGCTGGCGCTGCAGGTGGCGGGCGGCGGGCGGCGGGGCCCGGGCAGGCTCGCGAAGTCGACGAGTCTCCCCTGCAATTGGCGAGCCCGATTCAACATCAGGCCTCTTCGGGGTCGCGTCGGGCATCAGGGCAGTTGCACAGCGGGGGTGGCACGGAGGCTGACAAGCGATTGGCCGCGCACCAGCGCAGGCAAACATCAAGGTCCGTTGCCGCGACGCGTCGAAGCTCAGGCGCTCGCGGCGCCTCGGCGATGCGCCAGCATCCTGACCTGCAGCCAGACCAGGAGCCAGGTCAGCAGGAACGACACGATGGCGGCGCCCCAACCGACGCTGTCGCCGTCCCAGAGCGTCAGGTAGATCGGTCGCGGGAAGCGGTAGACGTTGAAGGCGGGCGCGATGCCCAGCGCGGCGATGGCGCAGGCTGCGAGCAGGCGCTGCCGGTCGTCGGCGAGCCAGCGCTTGCCGTAGCGATTGGCGATCACGGCCGCGATCAGGAACGGCCAGGCGAGAACCAGCATCACAGGCAGCATCAGCACGACGATGACGGCATGGATCAGGAAGGTTTGAAGGATTTCCATGTCTTGCTCCTCGATCAGTTGTTCCGTGCCAGCTGCACCGGCCTCGCGGGCGCTGCGGCCTGCGCTGCCTTGGCCGCGGCCGCCGTCGGTCGCGTGGGCGCTGCGGCTTGCGCCGGCGCGGCGCCCGGAGCACCGCCCTCGCCGTCCGGGTACAAGCAGATGAACGAGGCGAGCCCGCCCTCGATGCCGTAGGCCGGCAGGTTGGACGATGCCGAACAGACGCCGCCGTCCTGCGTGAAGACGAGATCGCGCAGCCACGTCACCCGCGTCGGCATCGAATAGGTGACGAAGGTCCTGGTCTTCGGATCGAAGCGGAACATCCGGTCCGACATGTTCGACGTGATCCACACCTCCTGCGTCTTCGGGTGCACCGCGAGCGCGTAGGGCACCTCGTACTCGTTGTGCGCCAGCAGCGGCAGCTTGAAGGTCTCGAAGGTCTTGGTGCGGGTGTCGAACTTCATCAGTCCGCTGTCGTCGAAGGCCGGAATCCACAGGTTGCCCTGGGCGTCGAAGCGCATCCGGCGCGGGCCCTTGAGCGGCGTGTCCCATTCGGTGACTTGCAGCGTCTTCGGGTCGATGCGGCCGATCTTGTGCACGTTGAGCTTGGCGTACCAGATCGAGCCGTCGATCGGACTCACGTCGATGCCGTAGGGAAAGTTGAACGCATCGCGCCCCTGGTTGGCGAACTTGTGGTGCGACACGCCGAGCTGCAGGTCCTTCTGCGGGAACCAGGCCGCGATCTTGAGCACCCAGGGGAACAGGTAGTCCGAGACGCCGCGCCAGAAGCCGTTGGACGGCAGCCGCGTCACCGTCATCTGCTTGGTCTTGGGGTCGAAGCGGCCGACTTCGTTCGAGGCAACGATCGTGAACCAGACGATGCCGTCCTTGTCCTGCCGGATCGTGTGCGGATACAGGTGCGTGCGGCCGACGTCGTAGAGCTCGAACTTCTTCGTCTTCGGGTCGAACGACGCCAGCGTCGACGACAGCGCATTCGTAATCCAGAACAGGCCGGTGCCGGGGTCCTGCACCATGCTGTGCGGTCCGTGCTTGCCGGTGAACACGCCGATCGGCAGCTGCACGCCCGAGAACACGCCGCCGGTGGGCAGGTCGATGTCGGGCAGGTGGTTCTGTTCGATCTGGCCGGTCTTGCGGTCGAGCACCCAGACGACGTCGTGACCCTCGTCGACCCCGTAGAGCTTTTCGTCGGCGCCGACGTCGGCGTCGTGGATGAAGCTCATCGCGTCGCCGACGACCCACTCCTTGACCTTGGCGTGCGCCACCTCCGGGTGGAAGGCGTACTGCTGCAGGCCCGCGACCGGCTGGCCGTCGAAGCCCTTGGCGAGGGTCTTCGTGATGTCCTTGGCCTCCTGGTTGGTGAGCATCGCGAAGTAGCTCTCCATGCGGCGCACGGTCTGGGCCCAGCCGGCCTCGTCCTTCGGGCCGCGCGTGAGCTCGTTGCCGACTTGGTGGCAGAAGTTGCACTGGCTGATGAAGGCCGAGCGCGTGTCGGCGCTCTTGAAGTCGAGCTTGGTCAGGTGCGCCGAGGCCGACAGGCTCGCCGACAACTCGGCGCCGACGCTGTGGCGCGTGAGCGTGAAGTCCTTAGCGAGCTGGCCGTCGACCGCGAGCGTGACGTCCTCGGCCACGTCCTTGTAGTACGGCGCGCGCGCACGCACGGAGATCGGGCCACCGAAGTCGACGCTCAGCCGGTAGTGGCCCGCGGCATCGGTGTAGGCCGTGTCGCGCCGCTTCTTCGCGCTGTCGAAGGCGGTCACCATCGCGCCGGCGAGCGGCTTGCCGTCGCTGCTGACGGTGCCGCTCAGCGTGCCGGCCGGGGCCTGCAGCGCCGCCAGCGCGAGCGCGATGCCACACAGGGAGGGCAGCGGTCGGGGGAAGTGTCGCAGTGTCATCGTTGTGTCCTTCGTCAAGCCGTGGGCCGGGGGCGAGCCGTCAAGTTACTGGCGCGAGTTCGGCGTATGTCCTTGTCGACAGCGCCATGCCCCACGGCTAACATTCGAAAGCGCCCAGGGAATGATGCGTCCACAAGGCACGCATGATTGATCGAATGCGTGTCGGGCGCGATGTCCGGTATCGACAGGGCCATGTCTATTTCCGACAGATGAGCAACTGCCCTCGGATCAGCGGAGACCCGCCTTGGCGGCCGTAGCCAAGCGCTTTCCGACGCGCTACCTCCTGCCGCTCGTCGATCAGTTTCGGCGCCAGGGAGTAGCCGTTGAGCAGTTGCTGCACGCGGCCGGGCTCGACGCGGCGCGTTTCGAGGCGCGCGACGCGACGCTGCAGCCCGCGCAACTCGAAGCCTTCGTCGCAGCGGCGCGGCGCATCACCGGCCGCGCCGACCTCGGTTTCGAAGCTGGACGCCTGATCCAGCAAACCATGCACGAACTGCTCGGCTACGGCATGCTGAGCTGCCGCAGCGTCGACGAAGTGCTGCGCCTGGTGGCGCGCCACTACCACTTGATGGTCGAGACCTTCGATCTGCGCTATCGCCGCGCCGGCGCGGGCGCCGGCGAGGCGATGTACACGCCGGCGACGAGCATGCCGCCGGATACGCTGCTCTTCTTTCTGGAGATGCTGGCGATGGCCCACCACAACCAGACGCGGCTCTTTTTCGGCAGCGAAGTGCCTGCCTACGACTTCTACCTTTCGATGCCCGAGCCGGCGCACATCAAGCGCTATGACGCGTTTGCGCCGGTGCGCTTCCACTTCGACCCGTCCACGCTGCCGGGCCTGCGCGTCGTCATGGGCGCCGACCTGCTCGACCGGCCACTGCCTTTCGCCAACCCGCGCATGGTCGAGGATGTCGACCAGCGCTGCGCCGCGATCGGCCAGCGCCCGCCCACCAGCGACGAGGGCTGGGGCGACTACGTGCGCATGGTGCTGCGCCAGGCGCAGGGCGACCTGACGACGCTCGACGACCTGGCCCGGCATGCCGGCGTCTCGGCACGCACCGTCGACCGCCACCTCAAGAAGGTGGGCTTGCAGTTCCGCGATCTTGCGCAGCAGATCGGCCGACAGGAGCGCGAGGGTCGAGCCAGC
>CAZVNC010000126.1:0-6795 GCA_964628305.1 uncultured Ideonella sp. | reverse complement strand
CACGCCTACGCGCTCAAGTCGACGCTGCTGCTGCTCGACCCGCGGCCCGAGCTGGGCGCGATGGTGCGGATGGTCGAGCACGGCTTCGCGCTGTCCGAGGCATCGAACATGCCGGCGATCCTCGAGCTGCGGATCCGCGCCTGCCACGTGCGCGGCCGCTTCGAGTGCAAGGACAACCGTGCGCCGGCCGTCTCGACGCGCCAACTGATGCGCGAGCCGGCGTCGTTCGACTATGCCAAGCTGTCGCACCCGCCGGTCACCTTCGCGCACGAGAAGCTCAAGATCTCCGAGCGCATCCCTGCCGCGCGACGCTACATCGTCGAACATGAGTTGAACGAGTTCCTGCCCGGCACCCGTGACGACGTCGGCATCATCGTCCAGGGCGGGCTGCACAACGCGCTCGTTCGCGCACTGCAGCAGCTCGGCCTGGCCGACGCGTTCGGCGAAGCCGAGCTGCCGATGCTCGTGCTGAACGTCACCTTCCCGCTCGTGCCCGACGAGATCACGCGCTTTTGCGTCGGCAAACGCGCGGTGCTCGTCGTCGAGGAAGGCGCACCCGAGTACATCGAGCATGAGATCCTGGCCGCGCTGCGGCGCGCCGACATCCAGACCCCGGTGCATGGCAAGGACCTGCTGCCGGCGGCCGGCGAACTCAATGTCGAACTGCTCGCGACCGGCCTGATCGCCTTTTTCGAGCGCCACCTGCCGGCCGCGGCGCTCGACGCCGGCCGCGACTGGCTGGGCGCGAATGCCGAGCGGCGCAGCGCGGTTGCCGCCGCGCTCGACAGGCCCTTGCCGGCGCGTCCGCCGAGTTTTTGCATCGGTTGTCCGGAGCGGCCGGTGTTCTCGGCGATCACCCTCGCGCAGCAGGCGGTCGGACCGGTGCACATCGCGGCCGACATCGGCTGCCATGCGTTCGCGACCTTCGAGCCGTTTTCGCTCGGCCACTCGATCCTCGGCTACGGCATGAGCCTCGCGAGCCGGGCCGGCGTCTCGCCGGTGATGGAGCGCCGCGTCCTGTCGGTGATGGGTGACGGCGGCTTCTGGCACAACGGGCTGCTGACCGGTGTCCAGTCGGCGCTCTTCAACGGCGGCGACGCGGTGCTCGTCATCATGAAGAACGGCTACACGTCGGCGACCGGCACGCAGGAGATCATCTCGACGCCGGACGAGGACGCGAAGGCGAACGCCGGCGACAAGCAGCAGAGCCTCGTCCACAGCAACCAGGTGATCGAGACGACGCTGAAGGGCCTGGGCGTGCAGTGGATGCGCAGCGTCAACAGCTACGAAGTGACGCAGATGCGCAAGACGGTCGAAGAGGCGTTCACGACGCCGTTCGCCGGCCTGAAGGTGATCATCGCCGAAGGCGAATGCCAGCTCGAACGCCAGCGCCGGATCAAGCCGTGGATTGCCGGGCTGCTGAAGTCGGGCCAGCGCGTGATGCGCGTGAAGTACGGCGTCGACGAAGACGTCTGCACCGGCGACCATGCCTGCATCCGGCTCTCGGCGTGTCCGACGCTGACGCTCAAGGACAACCCCGATCCGCTGAAGGTCGACCCGGTCGCGACCGTCATCGACGGCTGCGTCGGTTGCGGGTTGTGCGGCGAGAACGCGCACGCGGCGACGCTGTGTCCGAGCTTCTATCGCGCCGAGATGATCCGCAATCCGAAGTGGCATGAGCGCCTGATCGGCGCCTGGCGGCGCGCCTTTATCGGCTGGATGCAAGCAGCATGAGCGATCCGACACCCCCCACGGCGCCCAGGCCGGTCACCTTGCTCGTCTGCGCCCTCGGCGGCGAGGGCGGCGGCGTGCTCGCCGAGTGGCTGGTCGAGACGGCGCTGCACTGCGGGCATAGCGCGCAGGCGAGTTCGATCCCGGGCGTCGCGCAGCGCACCGGTGCGACGACGTATTACATCGAGGTCTTCCCGCAGCCCGACAGCGCGCTCGGCGGGCGCCGGCCGGTGTTCAGCCTTGCGCCGGTGCCGGGTGCGCTCGACGCGCTCGTGTCGTCCGAACTGCTCGAGACGGTGCGCCAGGTCGGCAATGGCATGGCTTCGCCGGACCGCACGCAAGTCATCAGCTCGCGCCAGCGCACGCTGACGACCGCCGAGCGGCTGCAGCCGGGCGACGGCCGCGCCGACACGGCGGAGCTGTCCGCCGTGCTGCACACCCACGGCCGCGAGGTGCACCTGTTCGACATGGCCGCCGTGGCGCAGGAAGCGGGAACGGTGATGAGCGCCGTGCTGTTCGGCGCGGTCGCCGCAAGCGGCGTGCTGCCGTTCGCGCGCGAGGCCTACGAAGCCGTGATCCGCAGCGGCGGGCGCGGCGCCGAGGCGAGCCTGCGCGGCTTCGGGCGCGCGTTCGAGATCGTCGCCACCGCGCGTGCGGGCGGTGCGATCGCGATCGCGCCTGCCGCAGACCGAGCGGTTGCGGTTCGCAAGGTCGAAGACGATGCTCTCGACGACGGTTCTCAGGGCTCCGGTGCCGCCGCGCTGCCTGCCGCGCTCGCACAGGCTTTCCCCACCGCGACCCACCGGTTGCTCGGCCTCGGCTGTGCGCGTCTGATCGACTACCAGGACGCCGCCTACGCGAGGCTCTACGTCGAGCGCCTCGGCCGCGTGTTGCAGGCCGAGCAGGCGGCCGACCCGGCCGGCGCGCACGATTACGCCGCGACGCAGGCCGCGGCGCGCTACCTCGCGCTTTGGATGGCGTTCGACGATGTCGTGCGCGTCGCAGACCTGAAGACGCGGCGCAGCCGCATCGAGCGCGTGCGCCGCGAAACGAAGGCGCGCGACGACGAACTGCTGCGCGTCTACGAACACTTCAAGCCCGGCATACCGGAGCTCGCCGCGATGCTGCCGGCGGGGCTCGCGAGCCACATCAAGCGCTGGGACGTCAAGCGCCAGCAGCAAGGCAAGCCGGCGCTAGAGTTTCCGTTGAAGATCGGCACCCACACCGTATCGGGCTTTCTCGCGCTGCGCCTGCTGGCTTCTTTCAAGCCGCTGCGCCGGCGCGGCACGCGCTTCGCCGCCGAGCAGGCGTTTATCGAGCGCTGGCTGAATGCGCTGATCGCCGGTCTGCGCAGCGACTGGTCGCTCGGCCACGAGATCGCCGAATGCGGCCGCCTGATCAAGGGCTACGGCACGACCAACGAACGCGGCAAGGGACACCTGCTGCACGTCATCGATCAGCTCGCGGGCGATGCCGGGACCGGCGCCCCGCCCGAGCGCGCGCAGGCGATCCGCGCGCTGCGCAACGCGGCGCTGTCGGACGCGAGCGGCAAGGCGCTCGACAAGGCCTTGCGCGAGCACGGCGCGCCGCCGCGCCCGGTCGTCGCGCAGCCGATCCGCTGGGTGCGCAAGCGCCCGGGGGTGAAGTCGGCCGGCGTCGGCTGAGCGCGCGCGGCGATGCACGACGCCTCGCTGGGCGTCGCTCGCCGCGCCGTGATCGATGAGTACCGCGCTCCACGCCCCGCGCGCGAGCGCCCTGCCCGCAGCCGCGTGCGATGATCGGCGCAGTGTCAACCCTGCCGCGCTCGAACATGCCGCCGATGCTCGAAGTCGAGTTGAAGTTCCAGGTGCCCGCCGCGGCGCGGCGTGCGGTGCAGGCGGAGGTCGAGCGCGGCGCCGCGCAGCGGACGCGGCTGCGCGCGATCTACTTCGATACGCCCGATCGCCGCCTTGCGGCAGCCGGCATCGCGCTTCGCCTGCGTCATGAGGGCAGCGGCTGGGTGCAGACGGCGAAGGCGAGCGGCTCGGATGCGATGCAGCGGCTGGAGCACAACGTCGCGTTCGCCGCGGGGCAGGCTCGTGCGGCTGGCAGACCACCCGGCGTCGATCCGCTGCGCCACGCCGGGACGCCGGTCGGCGATCGGCTCGCCGCGGCGCTTGCGCCGGGCAAAGGCGAAGCGATCGCGCCGCCGCTGGTGGCGCACTACGGCACCGACGTCCTGCGCCGCCATCGGGCGTTGCGGACGGCGGGTGGCTGGGTCGAGCTGGCGTTCGACCGCGGCGCGCTGATCGCCGGCGACAAACGCGAGCCGATCTGCGAGCTCGAGATCGAGTTGCTGCGCGGCCAGCCCGGTGCGGTGATCGTGGTCGCGCGGCGCTGGGTCGAGCGCCATGGCGTCTGGCTCGACGTGCGCAGCAAGGCCGAACGCGGCGACCGCCTCGCGCGCGGCGTGACGATCGGCCCGGTCGTGCGGGCGTCGCCCGTCGTGCTCGACCGCGGCATGAGCGCCGACGCGGCGCGCTATGCGGTGATCGCGAATTGCCTGCTGCAGATTGTTCCGAACGCGAGCGAGGTCGCGTCCGAAGCCTGCGCGGGCGCGGCCGCGGGCGGCGACAGCACGAATCATGTCCATCAGTTGCGCGTCGGACTGCGGAGGTTGCGCTCGGCGCTGCGCTTCTTCGACGGCTGGACATCGCCCATCGATCCGGACTGGGGGGAATCGCTGGCGCTGCTGTTTCGCCAACTCGGCGCTGCGCGCGACCGCGACGCGCTTTCGGCTTCCTTGGTGCCTCTATTGCGCAAGGCCGGCGCGCCGGTGTTCGAACTGCCGCCGGCACCGCCCGCGCCAACGCCGGCCGAAGTGCTGCGCGCGCCGTCGGCGACGCTGGCGCTGCTGGCGGTGCTGGCGTTCCAGATCGAAGCACAGGCGCCTCGTCCTGCGATCGCACCAGCCTCACTGCCGATCGCCGATACGCCGATCCCGCTTGCGCGGGCAGCGGCGAGCCGGCTCGATCGCTGGCACCGGCGCATCGCACGCACTGCAAGGGTTTACGAAGCGCTGGACGACGCCGAGCGCCATCGTCTGCGCAAACGCGTCAAGCGGCTGCGCTACGCGGCGGAGTTCGTCGCCGCGCTCTACCGCGCGAAGGCCGTTGCGCGCTACCTCGCGCAGGTCGCGCCGTTGCAGGAAAGCCTCGGCCGCTACAACGATCTGTGCGTTGCTCTGGAAACCTATCGCGCCGCGGTGGGCGACGATCCGCGCGCGTGGTTCGCGATCGGATGGCTGACCGCGCGGCGCGACGAACTGCTCGCCGAAAGCGCGAAGGCGCTCGAACACTTCGCAGCCAGCAAGCCGTTCTGGCCCTCGTCCCAGAACGGCGCAAAAGGGAAGCGGCGCCGGCGCCGGGAGCGGTGACGGATCAGACCGTCTGATGCGCGGCGGCCCGAAGCGCACTCGGCGCCGCGTCGCCGGCCTGCGATCTATCGCGCCGTGCCAGGCCAGACGCCGCGATGGCGGGCGAGGAACTCGGTGCTCGCCGCGATCAGCTTCTCGGGCTGATCACGATGTGGTGAATGGCCGCAATCGGCGAGTTCGATCAGCTCGGTCTGCGGCACGCGGCGCGCCAGACCGTGAATCTGCTCGAGCGTGCCGTATTGGTCGTCCAGCCCCTGAACGGCGAGCAGCGGGCAGGCGATCGTCTCGATCTCGCGCTCGATGCTCCAGTCGCGAAACGGCGGGTCCAGCCAGATCCGGTTCCAGCCCCAGAACGCCGAATCCGGGTCGTCGTGATAGCGCGCGAGGCGCTCGCGCAGATCGGTTTCGAGGTAGGCCCGGCGCGCGTCCTCGATGCTCGCCACGGACAGGTCCTCGACGAGGATGTGCGGTGCAAGCACGATCGCGCCGGCAATGCGCTTCGGGTATCGCGCCGCGTAGAGCAGCGTGATCGACGCGCCATCGCTGTGGCCGTAGAGCCAAGGTGGATGCGTCGTGGTGTCGACGCCGAGCGCTTCGAGCAAGGCCGGCAGGACTTCGTGCGCCTGGCGGTGCATGAAGTCGATCCCCCACGCCACTTCGGGCGGGCGCGGCGTCGAGCGGCCGTAACCGGGCCGCGAGTAGACGAGGCCGCGGCATTGCGCGGCGTCGCAGACGCGCTGCGGGAAATCCTTCCACATCGAAATCGACCCCAGCCCTTCATGCAGGAACACGACGAGCGGCGCGCCGCTGCGCTGCGGAGCGATCCACCGGTGCTCGATGCGCACGCGCCGATCGCGCCAGGCGATCTCGACGAACTCGGAACTGGCCTGAGCCGGGCTGTCCATGTCGCCCGGTTCACTGCTTCGGCTTCAGATCGCGCAGCTTGTAGCGCTGGATCTTTCCGGTCGCCGTCTTCGGCAGTTCGGCGACGAACTCGATCGATCGCGGGTACTTGTACGGCGCGAGCCGCTCCTTGACGAAGGCCTTCAGTTCGGCGTCGGTCACCGTAGCGCCGGACTTGAGGACGACGAAGGCCTTGGTCTTCGTCAGCCCCTCGTCGTCGGGTGCGCCGATGACGGCGGCCTCGAGCACCGCCGCGTGCTGCATCAGGGTCGATTCGACCTCGAACGGCGAGACGTAGATGCCGCTCACCTTGAGCATGTCGTCGCTGCGGCCGCCGTAGGTGTAGCTGCCATCTTCGTTGCGCACGTACTTGTCGCCGCTCTTCGTCCACGCGCCCTGGAAGGTCTCGCGCGACTTGTCTCGATTCGCCCAGTACATCAGCGCTGCGCTCGGGCCCTTGACGTAGAGGTCGCCCGTTTCGCCGTCCGCCACGTTGTGGCCGTCGTCGTCGCGTAGTTCAATCTCGTAGCCCGGCACCGGCCAGCCGGTCGTGCCGTAACGCACACGGCCGGGCAGGTTAGACAGGTAGACGTGCAGCATCTCTGTCGAGCCGATGCCGTCGATGATGTCGCAGCCGTAGTGGTCGCGGAAACGCTCGCCGAGTTCGGCCGGCAGCGCCTCGCCGGCCGACGAGCACATGCGCAGCGCGACGTCCGATCGTGCCGGCAGGGCCGGCGACGCGAGCA
>CAZVNC010000125.1:0-6838 GCA_964628305.1 uncultured Ideonella sp. | reverse complement strand
CGCATCCAGTCAGCGTGGATACTTTCGGGCGCGCTCGACTGGGCGCGCCTCATCCTGCGCGAGGACACACGCGCCGGCGGGCCCGATCATCTCGGCGAGCCGTGGGCCGTGCCGCTCGCCGAGGCGCGCCTGTCGTCGTTCCTCGCCGTCGACAAGAACAACACCGACGACGCGCCGGAGGCCTTCCTGTCGGGCACCATCACCGATGCCCAGGCACGCTACAACCTGCGCAACCTGTTCCAGGAGCAGGAAGCCAAGGTGATCCCGGGCGAACTGGCGATCCTCAAGCGTCTGTGTGAGGCGGCCGGTGTGGCAGACGACGTCGCCAACCGCCTCGCCACCGCGCTCGCCGCGGCAGATCTCGGGCAGGGCGACGCCGCGCTGATGCCGCAGTCGATCGCGCAGCTCGGCTGGCTCGGCTTCGATGACGATACGCGCAAGCGCCTCGCGCCTTTCGTCGTGCTGCTGCCGACCCGCACGCCGGTGAACCTGAACACGGCGTCGATCGAGGTCATCGCCGCGACCGTCGACGGCCTGCAGCGCGGCGACGCCGAACAACTCGTACAGGTACGCCAGCGCACGCCGTTTCGCAGTCTCGCCCAGGCCCAGACGCTGCTGCCGAACGGAATCACGCTGCAGCCCAATCAGGTTTCGACGACGACGCGCTACTTCGACGTGCGCGGACGCCTGCGGCTCGGCGATCGGGTCCTGGTGGAGCACTCGCTGCTGGAGCGGCGCGGCGCCAGCGTGATCGCCGTGCAGCGCGAGCGCGTCAACCTGACCGAACCGCAACCCTGAGCGCCGACGCGGACAAAGAGGCAGTCCGGCGCCGTCTATTTCGAGCTTTCAAGCTGTTTCGAGCCTGCTACAACAACAAGTTCTAAGTTGTTGATTTGGTGAGGCTTGCCGTTGTGACCGGCCGATAATCCTTGTAGGCTTTCCGAAACCCATGTCGATCCTTGTCGTCCAGCTGGCGCCACGCGGCAGGCTGCGCGCCCGCAGCCCGGCCGCGCCCGAGCCGGCGACGCCGCGAACCGGCACCGAACTGGACTACGTCCTCAGCCGCGACGGCCTCGCCGTGAGCGCCCAAGGCCGCTGCGCGGCGCCGCTGCTGCCGCGCGCCGACAGCGTCGCGCTCGTCCTCGCCGACTGCGACGTGAGCTGGCATCGCATCACGCTGCCCAAGGCTCCCGCTGCGCGGCTGCGCGCGGCGCTCTCCGGGATGCTCGAGGAAGCCTTGCTCGACGACGCGGAGCAGCTTCATCTTGCGCTCGCACCAGAGGCCGCTGCGGGCCAGCCGACCTGGGTCGCCGCGGTGGACAAGCGCTGGCTCAGCGCCGAGCTGGCCGCCCTCGAGAAGGCGAACGTGTTCGTCGATCGCGTGCTGCCCGCAAGCTGGCCCGACGCGCCGCCGAGCGGCCATTTCGAACTCGCCGACGAGGCCGACGCACGCTCGCTCGCACTGCACTGGGCGCACGCCGACGGCGTGGCGACACTGTCGCTGCAAGGCGGTCTGGCGCGCGCCCTGCTGCCGCAACCGCTGCCCGACGGCGCGCGCTGGAGCGCGACGCCGGCCGCGGCGACCGCCGCCGAGCGCTGGCTCGACGCGCCGGTCGTCGTGCTTTCGGCGGCCGAACGCGCGCTGCAGGCGACAGGCTCGCTGTGGGACCTGCGCCAGTTCGACCTCGCCCGCCGCAGCAGAGGGACGCGCGCCGTGCGCGACGCGCTGCGCGGGCTGCGCACGCCGGCCTGGCGCCCGGCGCGCTATGGCATCGCCGCCCTCGTGCTGACCCAATTGCTCGGCCTCAACCTCTGGGCCTGGCATCTGCGTTCGACGCTCGACGCCAAGCGCGAGAAGCAGGTCGCCCTGCTGCAATCGACCTTTCCGCACGTCCGCGCGGTGCTCGATGCGCCGCTGCAGATGCAGCGCGAGGTCGCGCTGCTGCGCGCCGCCGCCGGCCAGCCCGACGCCAGCGACCTCGAGCCGCTGCTGCGCGCCGCCGCGGCCGCCTGGCCGGCGGACTTGGCGGCCGTCGAGTCGATCCGCTTCGAACCCGGCCGGCTGACGCTGGCGGCGTCGAGCTGGGACGCCGGGCGCATCGAGCAGTTTCGCGCCCAGTTGCAGCCGATGGGGTTGCGGCTGGACGTGGCCGACGGCCGCCTCGTCTTGAGCCGCGCGGCGGCAGGCGGGGGGCGCTCGTGAACACCGAGGCGCTTGCCGTGCCGGCATCGGTCGCCCAGTTGCGGGCGCGCGCCACTGTTTGGTGGCGTGCGCTCGCACCGCGCGAGCGTCAGGGCGCAACGCTCGCGCTGCTGCTCGTCGCGGTCGCCGCCGGCTGGTTCATCGCCGTCCAGCCTGCACTGCGCACGCTGCGCAGTGCGCCCGCGGCGATCGACAAGCTCGACGCCGAACTGCAACAGATGCAACTGCTCGCAACCGAAAGCCGCGCGCTGCGCGCGGCGCCGCCGGTTGCACCGGCACAGGCCGCCGCCGCGCTGCAAGCGGCCGCCGCGCGCCTCGGCGCGAAGGCGAAGCTGGTGCAGCAGGGCGATCGGGCGACGCTCACGCTCAGCGCGGTGGACGGCGAAGCATTGCGCAGCCTGCTTGCCGAGGTGCGCAGCACGGCGCGCGCGCGGCCTATCGAGGCGCAACTCGTACGGTCGAAGTCGGGCTACGACGGCACGCTCGTGCTCGCCGTCGGGGGATCGGCATGAAGCTGGCGTTCGGGCGTCGAGTGGGCCGCGGCGCGGCCATGACGGGGCCGGCTTCGCTGCATTGGCCCGAATCGACGTACACGCGGCAGGCCTGGCAGCGCGCGCGTGCGGCAAGCGTGCGTTGGGCGGTGGCGGGCGCCCTGCTTGGCACGCTGATCGGCATCGTTGTCTTCGCACCGGCAAGCTGGCTGGCGCGCGCCGTCGCATCGGCGAGCGGCGAACGTCTGCTGCTCGCGGATGCACGCGGAACGATCTGGTCCGGCAGCGCCGTGCCGGTGCTCACCGGCGGGCCGGGCAGCCGCGACGCCGCCGCCTTGCCCGGTCGACTCGGGTGGACGCTCGCCTGGCGCGGCACGGCGCTCGAGATTCGTGCGACGCAAGACTGCTGCATCAACGGCGTGCTGGCCTTGCGCGTCAGCCCCGGCCTGTCGCGCTGGACTGTGACGCTCGCGCCTTCGGCGGGAGCGATCGGCCAGTGGCCGAGCGCCTGGCTCGGCGGCCTGGGCACACCGTGGAACACGCTGCAGCTCGGCGGCAGCCTGCGCCTGCTGTCGCCCGGGTTCAGCGCCGAGCGCATCGCCGGCCGCTGGCGCGTCGAGGGCTCGCTCGACATCGAGCTCGTCAACACCTCGTCGCGGCTGTCGACGCTCGAGACGCTCGGCAGCTACCGGCTGCGCCTGGCCGGCGATCCGGCCGGCCAGCCGCTGCTCTCGCTGACGACGGAGGACGGCGCCCTGCAACTCAGCGGCAACGGGAACTGGGGCCCGGGCGGCGTGCGCTTTCGCGGCGAAGCACGCGCCGCGCCGGGCGACGAGACGGCGCTTTCCAACCTGCTCAACATCATCGGACGGCGCGATGGCGCGCGGTCCGTCATTTCGATTGGATGAACATGACCGAGCGCATTGCCCCCGTGCCCGCGCGACGCCTTCGGCGACACGCGCGGCCGCCGCGGCTGGCCGTCGCCCTGCTGTGCCTGTTGCTCGCGGCCGGCCCCGGTGTGCAGGCCCAGACGCCAACCCAGACGCCGACTCCGGCGCAGCCGGCCAAGAGCCGCTTCCAGGGCGAGCCGGTGACGCTCAATTTCGTGAATGCCGATATCGAAGGCGTGACGCGCGCGGTCGGTGCGATCCTGAAGAAGCAATTCGTCGTCGACCCGCGCGTGCGCGGCAACATCACGCTCTACAGCGATCAGCCGCTGACGCCGCGCGAGGTCTACCTGAACTACCTCGCCGCGCTGCGCGGTCTCGGGTTCACGGTGGTCGAAGTCGGCGGCATGTTCAAGGTCGTCCCGGAGGCCGACGCCAAGCTGCAGACCGGCACCGTCGCCGTCGAGTCGACCCCGCGCCAGGGCGACCAGGTCCTGACGCAGATCTTCCACCTCAACTACGAAAGCGCGAACAGCCTCGTTGCCGTGCTGCGCCCACTGATCAGCCCGAACAACACGATCAACGCGAACGCGGGCACCAACTCGCTCGTCATCACCGACTACGCCGACAACCTGCAGCGCATCGCCAAGATCATTGCGGCGATGGACATCCCGGCCGGCAGCGATGTCGAAGTCATCCCGCTGCAGAACGCGATCGCCGCCGATCTGGCCGTCATCGTCCAGCGCCTCGCCGCGGCGAGTGCCACGCCGGGCGTGCCACAGGCCGCGGGAGCGCCGCTCATCATGGTCGATGCGCGCAGCAACTCGCTCATCGTGCGCGCGCCCAACCCGGCGCGCCTCGCGCTGATCCGCTCGATCGTCGCCAAGCTCGACCTGCCGGCAGCGTCGAACAACGGCACCGGCAATATCTGGGTCGTCTATCTGAAGAACGCCGACGCGGTGAAGCTCGCGGCCGTGCTGCGCGCCGCCTTCAGCAGCCAGGGGTCGGGCGGCGCTGCCGCGTCGCCCACACCCCTGCCCGTGTCGCGCGCCGCCAACGCGCCCGGCATGGACCAGGCGGGGGGCGGTGCAACCGCGGCGACGACACCGGTGTCCGCCTCGGCAGAGCCTTCGACGGGCGGCTTCATCCAGGCCGACCCGGCGACCAACTCGCTCATCATCACTGCCAGCCAGCCGCTCTATCAGCAGTTGCGCAACGTGATCGACAAGCTCGATTCGCGCCGCGCGCAGGTCTACATCGAGTCGCTGATCGTGAAGGTCGACGCCGACAAGCTGGCCGACATCGGCATCCAGTGGCAGGCCATCTCGGGCGACCAGAACAGCAGCCGGATCGTCGGCGGCGGCACGAACTACGGCGATCCGAACATCGTCAACCTGACGACCGCGATCAACCAGGGTGCGGCCGGCCTGGCCAGCATCGCATTGCCGCCGGGCCTGAACGTCGGCGTGCTGAAGAAGATCGGCGACTTCTGGAACATCGGCGCCCTCGCCCGCTTCCTCGAAACCAAGACCGACGCCAACGTGCTGGCGACGCCCAACATGGTCTCGCTCGACAACGAGGAAGCGAAGATCGTCGTCGGCCAGAACGTGCCGTTCCTGACCGGTTCGTACTCCAACACCGGCGGCAATGGCGCGATCAACCCGTTCCAGACCATCGAGCGCAAGGACGTCGGCCTCACGCTTCGCATCAAGCCGCAGATCGGCGAGGGCGGGACGATCCGGCTCGTGATCTACCAGGAGAACTCGACCGTCGTGCCGTCGAGCCGCAATTCGCCGCAGGGCCTGACGACCGACAAGAGCGCGATCGAAACGACGGTCGTCGTCGACGACGGCCAGATCATGGTGCTCGGCGGCCTGCTCAAAGACGAGTACGGCGGCAGCGTCAATCAGGTGCCCTTCCTCGGCGACCTGCCGGTGGTCGGGCCGCTCTTTCGCACCGACAGCCGCACCCGTACCAAGAGCAACCTGATGGTCTTCCTGCGGCCGATGGTGATCCGCAACCAGGAGGATTCGAACCGGCTGACGATGGACCGCTACGACCTGATGCGCACGACGCAGCAGACGGCCGGCCAGCCGCGCCAGAGCATCGTGATGCCGATCAACGACGCGCCGGTCACCGCGCCGCTGCCCGCGCCCGAGCCGGGCTCGCCGTTCAAGGGCGGCAACGTGCCGGCGCCGCTGTCGCTGGAGTCGGCGCCGCCGCGCGGTGCGGCGTCGTCGCCGGCGTCGGTGGCACAGACGAGCAGCGTGCCGCCGCCGTCGGCCCGCGGCCCGAGCGGTCCGCAGCAGATGCAGATGCCCTGACCCGGCGGACCGTCTGTCATGAGCGCGCGCCACCCCCTGCCCTATGCCTTCGCGAAGGCGCATACGCTGCTGCTCGAGGACGACGGCGAGCAGCTCGTGCTGTCGGCACCCGAAAGCGCGTCGTATGCCGCGCTCTCCGAGGTGCTGCGTCTGTACGACGTCGACGTCATGGAGCACGAAGCGGCGGCGACGCTCGCGCAGCGCATCGCGGCCGCCTATGCGGGTGGCGAATCGAGCGCGGCGACCGTGATCGGCGAGGTCGAGAGCAAGGTCGATCTGTCGCGCATGATGCAGGAGCTGCCTGCCGTCGAAGACCTGCTCGAAGCCGGCAGCGACGCACCGATCATCCGCATGCTGAATGCGCTCTTGACGCAGGCGGCGAAGGACGGCGCGAGCGACATCCACATCGAGCCCTACGAGCGAAGCAGTGCGGTGCGCTTTCGCGTCGACGGCACGCTGCGCGAGGTGGTGCAGCCGAACAAGGCGCTGCACGCGGCGCTGATCAGCCGCCTGAAAATCATGGCCGAGCTCGACATCTCCGAGAAGCGATTGCCGCAGGACGGGCGCATCTCGCTGCGCATCGGCGGCCGTGCGGTCGACGTGCGGGTCTCGACGCTGCCGTCGGCGCACGGTGAGCGCGCCGTGCTGCGCCTGCTCGACAAGGCCGAATCGAAGTTCACGCTCGAAGGCCTGGGCATGAGCGGCGACGTGCTGCGCGCCTTCGACCGGCTGATCCACCAGCCGCACGGCATCGTGCTCGTCACCGGGCCCACCGGCTCGGGCAAGACGACCACGCTGTACGCGTCGCTGAGCCGCATCGACACCAGCAGCACCAACCTGCTGACGGTGGAGGACCCGATCGAATACGAGCTGCCGGGCATCGGCCAGACGCAGGTCAACCCGAAGATCGACCTGACGTTTGCCAAGGCATTG
>CAZVNC010000124.1:0-6917 GCA_964628305.1 uncultured Ideonella sp. | reverse complement strand
AGATCGAGACCGAGCCGGCCGTCAAGGGCGACACCTCGGGCAAGGTGATGAAGCCCGCGAAGACTGCGACCGGCCTCGAGATCGCGGTGCCGCTGTTCGTCGAGAGCGGCGACAAGATCGAGATCGATACCCGCACCCACGAGTACCGCAAGCGCGTCTGAAGAACCTGCCGCTGCCGGCTGCGGCGTCGTGAAGACCGCCCCGGTCGTTGCGGCGCCACTTGCCTTCGACGCCGAAGGCATCCCGTTCTCGGAGCGCTACGGCGACCGCTACCACCCGCGCCAGGGCGCGCTCGCGCAGGCTGCCCACGTCTTCCTCGCCGGCAACGGCCTGCCCGGCCGCTGGCAGGGCCGGGATCGCTTCGTCATGCTCGAGACGGGCTTTGGGCTCGGCAACAACTTTCTAGCCGCCTGGAACGCGTGGCGCGCCGATCCGCAGCGTTGCGCACGGCTGCACTTCGTCTCGATCGAGAAGCATCCGCTGACCGCGGCGCACCTCGAGCGCGCACACGCGCAATCACCGTTGCCCGAGCTGGCTGCGGCGCTGGTTGCGGCCTGGCCGCCGCTGACGCCGAACCTGCATCGGCTCGGCTTCGACGGCGGCCGGGTCGAACTGCTGCTTGCGCTCGGCGACGTCGCGGCCTGGTTGCCCGAAATCATCGCCAGCGTCGACGCCTTCTTCCTCGACGGTTTCGCGCCCGATCGAAACCCCGCGATGTGGCAGGCGCGCGTCTTCAGGGCGCTGGCCCGGCTCGCGGCACCGGACGCGACGGCTGCGACTTGGAGCGCAGCCAGCGCGGTGCGCGCCGGCCTCGGCGCGGCCGGCTTCGAGGTGAAGAGCGCGCCGGGCAGCGGCGGCAAGCGCGAGATCACGCTCGCGCGCTACGCGCCGCGCTTCGCACCAAGGCGCGCGCCGTCCCGCTTCGCGACCGCGCCGCACGCGTCGACCGCGGCGGCGAGCGAACGGCGCGCGCTGATCGTCGGTGCCGGACTCGCCGGCACTGCCGCTGCCTGGGCGCTTGCCGAACAGGGATGGAGCAGCACCCTCTTCGATCGCCGCCCAACGATCGGGGCAGGCGCGTCCGGCAATTCGGCCGGCATCTTCCACGGCACGTTCAACGCGCACGACGGCCCGCACGCCCGCTTCAACCGCGCGGCAGCGCTGCAGGCGGGCGTGACGATCGCCGGCGCCATCGCGAACCACGGCGTCGCCGGACAGCGCGAGGGGCTGCTGCGTCTCGAGTCGCAGCTCGCGATCGAGGCAATGAATCCGGCGTTGAGCGCGCTCGGCCTGCCGCCCGACTACGTGCGAGCGCTCGATGCCGGCGCCGCAGGTCAACTGAGCGGTTTGCCGCCAAGCCAGCCGGCGTGGTTCTTTCCCGCAGGAGGCTGGGTCCATCCGGCGGGCCTTGCCGCCGCCCTGCTCGCCGATGCCGGGAGCGCGGTCGACTTGCGGGTGCAGACGATGATCACCGCAATCCGGCGCGCAAGCGGCAGGTGGCAACTGCTCGACGCCGCAGGCCACGTGGTGGACGAAGCCGCCATCCTCGTGCTCGCCAATGCGTGCGGCGCAGCGTCGCTGCTGGACGGCATCGCCACGCTGCCGCTGCAGCGCATCCGCGGCCAGATCACCACCCTCGCGCTTGTGACGCCGGGCCTGCGCCTGCCGCGCCTGCCCGTCGCCGGCAACGGCTATGTGCTGCCGCCGCTGCCAGGTGGCATAGCACTCTTCGGCGCAACATCACAGATCGAAGACGCCGACCCTCGACCGCGCGCCGACGACCAGCGCCACAACCTGATGCAATTGATGCGCCTGACGGGCAGCGCGCCGGAGGTTGCGGACGGCGTGCTCTCGGGCCGCGTCGGCTGGCGCTGCGTTGCGCCCGATCGGCTGCCGCTGATTGGTGGCGTGGCCGACGTCGCGGCGATGCAGCACGGCACTCGCTTCGATCAGCCTCGCTTCATCCCGCGTCTGCCGGGACTGTTCGTCTTCACCGCGCTCGCGTCGCGCGGGATTACCTCGGCCGCCCTCGGCGCACGAACCCTCGCCTCGCTGATCAGCGGTGCGCCCTGCCCGCTCGAGGCCAGCCTGCAGGACGCCGTCGATCCGGCGCGTTTCGTCTCGCGCCGACTGCGGCGTGGTCAAACAGGAAAGACGTAGGCAACTTCGGCAGCCACGCACATGCGTGCTGCATGACCGGATTGACTGCCGTAGAGCGGGGCACCGCTGGCCTGCCGACGCCGTCCGGGGACGAACGGCTCGGTGTCGCGGAGGCGAACCCCATCGCGTCCAGCGCCCAAGGGCGACAACTCGGCTGCGGCAGCGTCAGCGCGCCGTCACCGCCCGCCTCTCTCGTTCGGGCGCCGCGCGCCAGGCGCAGCATGCCGGGCGCCGGCCAGCCGATGTGCCGCCTGAAGACGTCTGGCCAGGTGTTTGGCGAGTTGCCTGCAATGCGACAGCGGCAACCGAGCCTTACGCGCGCGAGCGGCGTGCGGCGGCGAGCAGCGCGGCGTTGATCGGCTGCTGTTGCAGGAAGCTTTCGCGAAACAGCGGCGGAACATGGCGATCTGCGGCGGTCATGACCCAGGCGGCGGTGTCCGCCAGTACTTCCTGCGCGCGCAAGGGGTCCGCAACACGCAAGGCCTGGTGCACCAGCCAGCCGAAGGCCGGCCGGAAGGTACCGGCCTGCGGTCCATCGGCGGCATCGCGCGCGAGCACGTCGTGTGCTGCGGCGGCGGCATCGGCCGCCTGCCCGCTCTTCAACAGCAGCCGAATCAACTGCAGCCCGGCTGCCGCGGCGAGCATCGGCATCTCCCGCCGATCGGCTTCGTCTTGGACGGCGCGAACGCGTGCGATACCCTCGGCGGGCGGCAGGTCGGTGGCGGTCTCCAGCGCCAACCGCAGACGCAGATAGCTGCGCCCGCCGTGCTCGCCGATCAGTTCCACGGCCTGCGCCGTCCACTGCGCGAGCACACCCGATGCCGGCGCGCCGACGCCGTAGTAGCGCGCCAGGCTGCAACGCACCAGCAGGCGCAGACCGCGCATCAGCGCCGGCTGATCCGGCTGCAGCGGGGCGAGCGCGCGCAGCGCGAGGTCGGCACGCCCGAGCATCGCGTAGGTCGTGGCCAGGTCGTTCTCGGCGTTCGCCGCCCAGAAGTCGAGTCCTGCACGCCGCAGCGCGTCCGGCATGTCCTGGGCCTGCGCCAGGTACTCGTCGTAGCACCCGCGATCGCGCAGATTGCCGATCAAGCCCATCTGGTCAACCAGCGTCGAGGCCTCACTCAGCCCGGCGCGCCGCGCCAGCGCGATGCTGCGGCGGTAGGCGGCCGTGCTGTCGTCGAGCCGGCCGGCGTACATCAGGGCGACGCCCAGTTGGCTCCAGGCTTCGGCCTCGACCGCGCCGCGCTCCTGCGCTGCGGCGAGCGCGGCGACGCGCTCGAGCACGGTGATCGCCCGCCGGCGCCGGTCGGCTCCGTCGAGCGCGAGCGCCAGGTCGTTGAGCCAGTGCACTTGTTCGTCGCCATCCAGCGGCGCCAGGTCGTCGGCTTCGGCCTCGAGCGCGGCGACCGCCTCGTCGGCGCGGCCCAGTCGCATCAGCGCGATGGCCGCGCGTTGCGCTGCCAGCAGTTCGACGCGCCGCAGTCTTGCTGCCACCGCCAGTTTGCCTGCCTGCTGCGCTGCTTCGAGCGCACCCGCCGCGTCCTGACGCTCCAAGCGCAGGTGAGCGAGCAGCTCCAACGCGTTCGCGCGCTGCGCCTCGTCGCCAGCCTGCTCCTGCAACGCCGCCACCAGCGTTGCCGCAGCGTCCGTGTCCAGCGATCGGATCAGCAGGCGGCAGCGGTAGGCGTCGGCATCGAACGCCGCGCGCAGGTTGGAGGCCGAAGCGGTGGCGCGCAGACAGCGCGCCCGTCCTTCGAGCGCGGTGCGCTGCTCGTGCAGCGCCGATGCGCCCGCGGCCCGTGCTGCCGCATCGGCATAGGAAGCCGCGGCTTCGTCCCAACAGTGCGCCGCCTCCCAATGGGCTGCCACGCGCGCCGGCGCAGAGCGGCGCGCCGCCAGCGCATGCGCGACATCGCGCTGCAGCAGCAACGCGATCTCCGGTGGCGTCGAGCGAAGCGCGGCTTCGCGCACCAGGTCGTGCGCAAATCGCGCGCCGTCCATCAACTGCGCCGCGCGCAGTTCCTGCACCGCATCGGCGAGTTCGAGCGGGCGACGGCCGAGCAGACGCGTAGCAAGCTGGATGTCGAACGACTCGGCAGCCACCGCCGCGGCGCGCGCCAGTCCGCGCGCGAGCGGAGAAACCTGTTCGAGGCGCTGCTCGACCAGGGCCGTCAGATCGTCGGGCAGCGCGGGTGCGTCGGGCCCGCACGGCACGGCGCTCGCGGCGAGCCAGGAGCCGATGGCGCGCAGCACGAACAAGGGGTTGCCTCCGGTGCGCCGCGCGAGCGCGTCCACCCAGCCTGCGGCCTGCCAGCCCGGCAGTGCGAGTGTCTCCACCAGCAGCGCGACCTGGGGAGCGTCCAGCGGTGTCAGCAACACCGCCGCCCACTCATCGAGTGCCACGGGCCGTTGCGGCCAGGGCCGGTGCGCAACCAGCCAGCCGGCGCCACCCTCCGTCGCCAGCGGCAGCAGCAGATCGATCGAAGCAGGATCGGCGAACTGCAGGTCATCGACCGCGATGCCGGCCAGCCCGGTGCTGCGCCAGTCATCGATCGCGTGGCGCAGCGCCTGGCGCAACCGAAGCGCGCTGAAGGGGTCGGCCGCCGCAGCGCCCAGCGCGGGCGCCAGGCGCGCCAGTTCGGCCGCGGCCCACGGCGTTGCAGGCGCGCCGAAGCGTGCCGCCAGTGCCGGCAACAGCGCGGCAAGCAACGAATACGCCACGGCCGCATCACCGGGACGCGCGTCGACTGCGACCCATCCGGGTCGGGTGGCCACGAAGTCGGCAAGCAGGCGGGACTTGCCTATTCCTGGCTCGCCCTGAACGCGCACCGGCTGACCTGCCTGCAGCGCTCGCGCGATGTCCGCCAAGGCGCCGTCGCGGCCGACGAGATGGGGCGGACGCAACAACGCCAGCGGCAGTGGCGCCGAAGGTGCGGCGGCCGGTGCGCCGGCCTCGATCTGCGCCGCGAGCGCCTGCGTCTCCGCTCCGGGGGCGACGCCGACCTCGCGTGCAAGCAGTTCGTGGCAGCGCCGGTAGGCCGCCAGCGCCGCCGCGCGGTCCCCGCGCAAGTAGTGCAGCCGCATCAGCCGGCGGTGCGCGTGCTCGACGACCGGCGCCTCGGCGACGAGCCGCTCGGCGTACGGCAGCGCTGCGGCGATGCGGCCGGCCGCCTGGTGCTCTTCGGCCAGTGCTGCCAGCGTCTGCTGCAGACGCCCGCACCAGCGCTCGCGCGTCGCACGCAGCCAAGCGGCCAGATTCGAGTCGGCGTCGTCGGCTTCGATGCCGGCCAGCAACTCGCCGGCTGCGTGGTGCGGGTCGGCACGCAGGCCGGGCTCCGGCTCATTGACGTCGTGCTCCAGCACGTCGGCCAGGCGAATCGCTGCGTCGCCTGCGACGACGTCGGCGCCGAGGGTCCGCTTGAGGCGAAAGATGCGCTGGCGCAGGCTGATGTTGGCCTGCCGCGGTGCGCTGTCGGGCCACAGCAGGGCCGCAGCGCGCGACCGCTCGACGGGGCCTTCGCTGGCAAGCAGCAGCAACAGCAACGCGTCGCGCGCGGCCAGCGGTTGCTCGGGCCGGCCGGGAATCGACCAGCGCGGCGCGCCGAGCAGGGCGATGCGCCGCCGCCCGGCTGGCGCTTGCGGCGATGACGTGGCTTGCATGGCCCGAAGTGTGCCCGCAACTCGTCGCAACGGCGGCTTCGCCTTGCGCCGCAACGGCGTTCGTGCGGCTGTTAACCCATCAGTAACGCGGGCTGCTTAGGCTCCTTGTCGTCGCCCCTTCAAGGCAGCGCCGCTGCCGGGGACCGCGACGAGAACGGGGCCATCAGCCATGCACGCTTACGAGCCTTCTCAGTCCGACCCGCCGGCCGCGCCGGTGACTTTGCGCGTCCAGCCTGCCGGCACGCCCTGGTTCGGCAAACCGCCGGCTTGGCGTTGTGCTGTCGCCGCAGCGCTGCTGAGCGTCTGCGGCGCGGCGGGCGCGACCATCTACGACAACGGCGAGGTGAACATTGTCGACAGCGAAATCTTCAGCAACGTCGACGTGCGCAACAGCGCCGCCGGCGACCCGACGACCGTGATCACGCGCGACGGCGCGATTGTGAGCGGCATCAGCGTTCGCGACTCGTCGCTCGTTAGGATGTACGACGACACCCAGGTCAACGGCTATGGCGTGATCCACGGATATGACAGCGGCCGGCTCGAGATTCACGGCGGCAGCGCGACCTGGATCGACCTTGCCTACCAGGCCATGGCGTACATCGACGGCGGAACCTTCGTCCACGGCCAGAATACCCTGCGCATGATGGGCGACGCGACGGCGCACATCAGCGGCGGCTCGTTCACGGCGACGTCGGACAGCGGTGCCGTGATCAACGCCTCGCAGAACAGCAGGCTGACCATCACCGGCGGCAACTTCGTCGGGCACAGGATCAGTGCCTCGATGAACGGCGGGATCAGCACGGTCCAACTCGACGTCTACGGCGGGCATTTCGCGGGGCCCGACGCGGGCCGCCTGCTCTTCTACACCGGCTACGAGGCCGTGACCACGTTCTACGGGCGCTCCTTCAACCTGCCGTTCGGCATCGTGCCGCACGAGTACGAAGGGCCGTTGACCGGGACGCTCGCCAACGGCGACGAGATCGACGTGCTGCTGGACTGGAGCGGGTACAACGGCAGCACCGGCTACATCATGCTGATGCAGGCCGTCCCCGAACCCACGACCTGGGCCCTGTGGCTCGCGGGTTGTGCGGTGCTGG
>CAZVNC010000123.1:0-6929 GCA_964628305.1 uncultured Ideonella sp. | reverse complement strand
TTGCGCGCACTTGCGCAGGTACTGGCGCGTCGCGACGAGGTAGCCCGGATCGACGAGCGACGCGCCGAACTCGATCGGCGCCGCGACCTCTCCGGTCGGTGCCACACCGATCAGGTGGCTGCCGTGCTCGCGCGCGAGCCCGATCGCGAGATCGGTTCGGGTCGCATTGTGCGCGCTACCGTCGAGATGAAGAACGAGGGTGTGAATCATGTACTTGCCGCGCTTTCCGCGCTGTCGTTCGGGTGATCGCGACGCTTCGCGATCGCCGTCGCGCCGGGTCTTCGAGTGTGCACCGTGGGAATGTAGCGCTCAGCCGCACGCAGCCTGCGCACGCGCCGGCGCAGCGCTGTCGGCGGCGACGCCGCGCCGCGGATGGACGAGGCCGCGCGTGTTGCTCGCGCAGGCCAGCAGTTGCTCGCGGTCGAGGATCTCGACCTCGCGGTTGTTGACCGCGACACAACCCCAGTTCGCGAGCGCGCCGAACGAGCGGCTCACGGTCTCGTGGGCGACGCCGAGGTGGCTTGCGATGTCGCGCCGGCTCATGCGCAGGTACAGGCGGCGCGGCGATTGGCCCCGCTCGGCCATGTGATCCGACAACTGCAGCAGAAAGCGCGCCAATCGCACCTCGGCCGACACGGCGGCCATCAGGTTCGCGATCTCGACCTGGTGCAGCAACTGCCGGCTCGCCGCCAAGTGCAGCACGCGGCCAAGGGCCGGAACGCGCGCGCTCAAGCCGAAGAGATCGGCGACCGGCAGCGCGTAGACGGTGGAATCCTCGAGCGCGACGGCGGTCGTCGGATACGCGTGCTGGCACAGCGCGTCGTAGCCGAGCATCTCGGCGCGGCCGGCGAAGCCGAGCACCTGCTCATAGCCGTCCTCGGCGGTGTGCATGAACTTGAAGGTGCCGACGGCGATGAAGTAGACGGCGTGCGCGCGCGTGCCTTCGTGGAACAGCGCGACGTCGGCGCGAACCCGGCGCGTCGTGATCTGGGCCGACGCTTGCGGCGCGGACTCGTCGACCCCCATCAGCCGGAACAAGGCCGCCAAGCCATCCTGTGGCGCGCCTGCGCCGCGATGCATGAACCAGGCGTCACTGTTGCCGGCGGCTTGATCGATCTCCAGCTTGGCTATGCTCATCACGGTTCCCTCGCTGCTACTGCAATGACCCGGTCTCAGCCTCTCAGTCCATGGGGCGAGCTTCGCCCGCTGCGGCTTCCAAGGCTATCGGGGAGTGGCGCGCGAACGATTCGGACAAGTCTGTTCGAAACTCCGATTTGTCCTATCGCATGTCAGACAATTCCGAATCGACGTACTTCGCCGCAAACAGCGCCGCGCGCGTTACGATGAACGCGGGCGAACCCAATCGCGGGCGCGGCCGGGCCGCAGACCATCCGACGTGAGCTTCGAATCCGCGTGCGCAGCGCACGCAACTCAAGACGATGCCGACTGAAGACGCAGCGCAGCGCGGCCGCCTCGATGCGCCGATGGCGAGCCTTGCGCGCGCGGCGCACGAGGCGATCGTCGTGATCGACGAAGCGCAGCGCGTCGTGATGCTCAATCCGGCCGCGGCGAACATGTTTCGCTGCGCTGCCGCCGATGTGCTGGGCGGCCCCTTGTCGCGCCTGATCCCCGAGCGCTTTCACGCCGCGCATGCGCGCAGCGTTCGGCAGTTCGGTGCCTCCGGCGTGGCGGAGAGGACGATGGCCGAACGCTCGACGGTGATCGGCCTGCGCGCCGACGGCGAGGAGTTCCCGGCCGCCGTCACGATCGCGCGCATCGACGGCCTCGGGCCGTTCGCGAGCGGTCGCCACTTTGCCGCGCTGCTGTGCGATCTCAGTGTCGAGCAGGACCTGCGCTTCGAGATCGAAGCGCTGCGGCGCGGTTTTCGCACTGTCGCCGAGATGTCGCCGAACGCGATGTGGATCGCCGAGTCCGAACGCATCGTGTTCGTCAACCGGGCCTGCCTCGCGCTGTTCGGCGCGGGGTCGCCCGAGCAGATGCTGGGGCGCACGATGTACGAATTGCTGCACCCCGAATCGCGCGATGCGGTGCGCGCCGAGGTCGCGCGTGCGCTCGCGCCGCACGCCGATGGCGCGCGCTTGCAGGAGCGCATCGAGCGCCTCGACGGTACGCCGTGCGACGTCGAGATCGCACTCGCCGCGTTGCCGGACCACGGCCGCACGACGCTGCAGATGGTGATCAGCGACATCACGCAGCGTCGTCGCGAGAGCCAGGAGCAGGAGCGCGCGCGCGACACGCTGCGCAAGCTGTCGCAGCGCCTGGTCGAGGTGCGCGAGGACGAGCGCCGGCGCATCGCGCGCGAACTGCACGACGAACTCGGACAGCGATTGACGGCGCTCAAGATGGATCTGGCAAGCCTCGCGCCCGGAACGCGAAGCAAGAAGACGCGCGAACGGATCGGCGCGATGCTCGAGATGCTCGACGAGACCGTGACCTCGGTGCGCCGCATCTCGGCCGACCTGCGCCCCCTGATGCTCGACGACCTCGGGCTCGACGCGGCGATCGAGTGGCTCGCGCGCGACGCGGCGCGCCGGATGGGCATCGAAGTCACCGTGCAGCTCGACGCCGCCGTGGCGGCCATCGATGCGCGCAGCGCGATCGCGCTCTATCGGATGGTGCAGGAGGCGCTGACCAACGTCGCGCGCCATGCGCGTGCGAGCGAGGTACACATCGAGATGAAGCACGCGGACGGCGAATTCTTGCTCACGGTGCGCGACAACGGGGTCGGCTTTGCGGAGCGTGCCACGGCGAAGGACGATTCGTTCGGTCTGCTCGGCATCGGCGAGCGCGCGCTGATGCTCGGCGGCCGCATGGAAGTGGACAACCCGCCCGGCGGCGGCGGGCGGCTCAGGGTTCACCTGCCCGCGGCACTGACCTTGCCGGCGCCGCTGCTGCTGGCAGCGCCGGCTCGGCCGGTCGGCTCGATGCCGGAGCCTGCGCGATGACGCGCCGTGCGGGCAGCGCCGCCATGCGCCTGCTGCTGGTGGACGACCACACCATCGTGCGCGAGGGCTTGAAGCGCATCCTCGAAGCGGCGGGCGACGGCTTCGCGGTCGTCGAGGCGAGTTCGGGTTTCCAGGCGCTCGAGGCCCTGAGCCGCTCGGCCTTCGCGCTCGCGATCGTCGACCTCTCGATGCCCGGCATGAACGGGCTCGACCTGATCCGCCGCATCAAGGCCGAATACCCCGGCGTCGCGGTGCTGGTGCTGAGCATGCACGCCGAGGAACAGTACGCGCTGCGCTCGTTCAAGGCCGGCGCGAATGGCTACGTGACGAAGGACAGCGCCTCCGAAGAACTCGTTCGTGCCGTGCACAAGGTGGCGGCCGGCGGCGCCTATGTGACGGCGAGCCTCGCCGAACGCGTCGTGCAGCAGTTGAACGGCGCGGCCGACATTCCGCGCCACGCGCAGCTCACCGATCGCGAACTGCAGGTGCTGCGCCGCATCGTCGGCGGCGAGCGGCTGACCGACATCGCCCGCGCGCTGCACCTGTCGGTCAAGACGATCAGCACGCACAAGGCGCGCATCCAGGACAAGCTGCAGCTCGGCAGCACCGCCGCGCTGGTGCGCTACGGACTCGAGCAGGGCCTGAACGACGACGGCGCACCGCCTATTTGACGAGCAGCACCGGCACGTCGGCAAGCTGCACCACGCGCTGCGCGGTCGAACCGAGGAACAGGCTGCCGATCGCGCCCGTGCCGCGCGTGCCGAGCACGATCTGGTCGGCGCCGCATTCGGCCGCGGCGGCGACGATCTCGGGGGCCGCCGAACCTTCGGCGCGGCGCGTCGTGCCGATCGCGAGGCCGCAGCTGCGAGCGTGATCGAGCGCCGCCGCGATCAGGCTATCCTGCTCCCGCAGTTGCGCCTGCTCGATCTCGCCGCGCGTCGCCGACGGCAGGCCGGCGAGCGGCGAGAGGCGCGCCCGCACGTTGATCAGCACGACGTTGGCCGGCCCCACCTGGCCGACGAGTCGGGCCACGGCCTCGATGGCGCGGTTCGATGGCTCCGAGCCATCGACGGCGATCAGGATCTTGATCATTCTCTCGTTCCTCGTCGTGGTGCGTTTCGGTAATCCGAGTCCGGCAGGCAGCTGCGTCAAGCGGAGCCGACGGTGCCTTCGCCTCGCCACCGCTGCTCGGCCGCGGCCAGCGCCTGCATGACCTCGGCGTCGTCGAGCTGATGGAAGTCATCGTAGTGCAAGCCGATGGCGCGAAACGGCTCGGGCTGTGCCAGGCACACCAGGTCGTCGACTTCGGCGCGCAATGCGCGGCAGGTGTCGGCGGGCGCAACCGGCACGGCGAGGATCAGGCGTTTGGGCCCCTTGCGCCGCAGCGCCTTCAGCGCGGCGCGCACCGTTGTGCCGGTCGCGATGCCGTCGTCGACGACGATCGCGGTCGCGCCGCCGATCGAGCGCGGCTCGCGGCCCTTCAGGTAGAGCGCACGGCGGCGCGCGATTTCCAGCAGTGCGAGGTGCGTCTGCGTCTCGATGTACTCCTGGTCGACCCCCGGCATGCCGAGCATCGCCTCGTCGATCACGACTTCCGGCCGTTCGCCATCGACGACCGCCGCGACCGCAAGTTCGGGTTGCCATGGCGCGCCGATCTTGCGCACGAGCAGCAGATCGAGCCGGGCGTCGAGCACCCGCGCGACCTCGGCGCCGATCGGCACGCCGCCTCGCGGCAGCGCGAGGACCACGATCGGCGGCTCGAGCTTCAACTGCGCGAGCTGCTGTGCAAGCGCGCGCGCCGCTTGCTCCCGATCCGCGAAGCGCTGCGCCTTCATGCCGCCCGGCGCAGTGTCAGATGGTTCGCGAACCAGGCGCCGGCCAGATGCGCTGCGGCATCCAGCGCGCCGGGTTCGGTGAACAGGCGCGACGCGCCGGGGACGATCTCGAGGCGCCTGGCGGCACGCAACTGGCGCAGCGCTTCCCGGTTCGGCATGAGCAGCTCGGCGTCGTCGCCGCCGACGATGAGCAGGGTCGGCGCATCGACTCGCGAAAGCGTTGCCGCACCGGCGAGGTCGGGTCGGCCGCCGCGCGAGACGACGGCGCAGACGTGTCCTGCGCGTCTGGCTGCCGCTCGCAAAGCCGCCGCCGCGCCGGTATGGGCGCCGATCAGGCCGAGCGGCAGCTGCGCCGTCGCGTCGTGCAGCCCCGCCCAGTCGAGCGCGACACCGATGCGTTGCGCAAGCAACTCGATGTCGAACACCTTGCGCCGGTGCGCCGACTCGGCCGGACTCAGCAGATCGAGCCAGAGGGTCGCGAGGCCGTGCTGGTGCAGCGTCTCGGCGACGAGCGCGTCGTTCGGACCGGGGCGGCTGCTGCCGCTGCCATGCGCGAAGACGACGAGGCCGGTCGCGTCAGCCGGCAGCGCAAGCTCGCCCGGCGCTTCGAGCGCGCCAAAGCGCACCTCTTCGCGGTGCATCACCGTATCCACTCGACTTCGCCTTGCGCCATGGCGACATCGTGCGTCACGCGGCACTCAGGGCGTTGCGTTTCCTCAACGCGGGCGGTCGAAGGGGCGTTCGATCGCGACAAAGCAGCACCCGACATGCGTCAGGCCGTCGCCCGCAGCGCGCCTCACATCCGCGTTCAGTGGCGCAGCCAGTGCGCGACGAGGTAGAGGGCGAGCGCGCTCGCGCTGACCACGGCCAGCATCGTCCACAGCAGGCCGGCGCGCCGCGCGCCGCGCCGCGAGCGCCGTTGATCCTGCGACCAGGTGCTTGGCACCGCGCCGGACAGGGTCGAGTAGGCGGTGGTCGCGAACTCGCTCGGCGAGTCGTCCTTCGTTTCGTCGTCCCACTTGTAGCGCTGGCTGTTCATGTATCCAATTGTGTCGCAAGTCCCGGCCCGCGGCGAGCCCGCGATTCGGGGGGGCTGCGGTCGCGGGCCAGCCGCAAGCGGTCGCTTCGCACAACTTTACGCAAGCCGTATCGGGCGTTAACGCCGGCGCGCGAAGATGCGTGCATGGCCGATGGGGCCAGCCACTGTAGGAGCAGGCAATGACTGAATCGAAGACCGGATCGGATCGCGCAGCGGCGTCGCCGCGCCGCGCAAGCAGGATCAAGAAGGCCGCGATCGCGACGCTCGTCGCGCTCGCTGCCGGGGCCGGCGCCGTGGCCTGGGCCGACGGCCGCGCGGGCGGCTGGGGCGGCCACGGCATGGGCGGCCCGGCCATGATGGGCGGCGGCTACGGCATGATGGGCGATGGCTCGCGGATGAGCGATCGCATGCTCGCTGGATTGAACGCGACCGACGCCCAGCGCGCCCAGATCCGCCAGATCATGCAGGCTGCGGCGGCCGACATGAAGACGCAGTTCGAGGCCGGACGCGCACTGCGCGAGCAAGGTCTCGCGATCTTCAGCGCGCCGGTGGTCGATGCGGCGGCGGCCGAATCGCTTCGCCAGCAGATGGTCGCCCACTACGACCAGATGAGCCAGAAGATGACGCAGACCATGGTCGCCGTCGCCAACGTGCTGACGCCCGAGCAGCGCGCCAAGCTGGCCGAGCGCAGCAAGATGCGCAGCCAGGAATGGCGCGACCGGATGCAACGCCATCAGGGTGCGTCCGCGCCGAAGAGCTGACGCGCGGCGCGGCGCGCGCCATGCGATCGGCGGGCGGCTATGCTCGCGCGATCGCGAATCCGCCGCCAGCCCGACGGTCGCAAGGCCGCCGGGCGCGCGGCGCTCATCCCGCCTCTGACTTCATGACCGCCCGACTGCTGCTGATCGACGACGACGCGCGGCTCGCCGCGATGCTCGGGGACTACCTGCGCGGCGCGGGTTTCGACGTCGATGCTGCGCCGACCCTCGCCGCCGGACGGATGCGGATCGCGACGCAGGCTTATGACGCGCTCGTGCTCGACCTGATGCTGCCCGACGGCGACGGCCTCGACCTGTGCCGCGAACTGCG
>CAZVNC010000122.1:0-6970 GCA_964628305.1 uncultured Ideonella sp. | reverse complement strand
GAACTGCACCATCTTCTGTTGCGCGAGGTGCTGCTGAATCTGCGGCTTGACCTCCTCGAGCGGCGGGAACTTGGCCTCGCGCGTGTCGGTGACCTTGATGATGTGCCAGCCGAACTGGGACTTCACTGGCGCGTCGGTCATCTCGCCCTTCTTCAGCTTCACCATCGCGGCCGAGAACTCGGGAACGAACGAACTCGGGCTCGCCCAGTCCAGATCGCCACCCTTTTCGCCCGATCCCGGATCCTTCGAATACTGCTTGGCGAGGGCGTCGAAGCTCTCGCCGTTCTTGAGCCTGACGATCAACGCCTTGGCGTCCTCTTCCTTCTCGACGAGGATGTGGCTGACGTGGTATTCGGCGCCGCTCGCCTGGGCCTTGAACTTGTCGTACTCGGCCTGGATGTCGGCGTCGGTGACCGGGTGCTGCTTCTGGAAGTCGGCGAACAGCTCGCGGATCAGGATGCTTTGGCGCGCAAGCTCCATCTGGGTCTTGTATTCCGGCGTTGCGGCGAGGCCCTCTTTCTCGGCCTGCTGGACGAACATCTCGCGCAGCACGACCTCGTCGCGCGCCTGCGCCTCGAGCTCCGGCGTGCGCGGCTGGCCCTGGCTCGTCGCCTGCTCGATCAGGGCATTGACGCGCGCCATCGGCACCGGCTTGCCGTTGACGATGGCGACGTTCTGCGCCTGCGCGGGCAGGGCGAGGGCTGCCGCGACGACGATCGCGGCGCCAAGCGTGGTCCGAGTGAAACGAGAGGGAATCATTGCGAACATGCGGCACATGCCTTTCAGCGGGTTGTCGGTGTGAGTCGAACGGGGAGGGCTTTGCCGGCTGCGAACCGGCGGCGCGCTGCGCCAGGAAGGGGTGGCGAGGTCAGGGTTCGCCGGGGGCGTGCGCGTCGATCGCCAGGGCATGGATACCCTGGGCCATCAGCGGGCCGACGGCATCATATACGAGCCGATGCCGGCGCAATCTGGAGAGGCCGCGAAACGCCTCGGACTCGATGCGAACGCTGAAATGGCGCCCTTCGCGCGCCCCGGCGTGGCCGGCGTGGCGGTGGCTGTCGTCGGTCACCGCGATCGAGATCACGGCGAGCGAAGCGCGCAGCGCGACCTCGATGTCCTGGCTCGAGACCGCGAACTTCGGCGGCGTCATGGCGAGCCGGGGCCAGTTTCGGCGGCGCCGCCTCCGGCCGGTTTCAGATGCCGGCTCAGATAGACGCCCTGCGCCAGCGTGAAGATCAGCATCAGTCCGAGGCTGCCGAAGAGCTTGAAATTGACCCAGGCTTCGGTCGAGAAACTGTAGGCGACGTACAGGTTCAAGAAACCCATCAGGCTGAAGAAGCCGATCCAGGCTCGCGTCAATGTGCGCCAGACGGGCGCCGGCAGATCGAGTTGCCCGCCCATCAGCGTGTGCAGCAGGTTCTTTCGGAACACGACCTGGCTGATCCAGAACGACAGCGCCATCGCCCAGTACAGCACGCTCGGCTTCCACTTGATGAAGGTCTCGTTGTGGAACCAAACCGTCGCCCCGCCGAGAACGGTGACGAGCCCGAGACTGACCCACAGCATCATGTCGATCTTCTTGCCGCGCGCGAGCAGGAAGGCGATCTGCGCGATCGTCGCGATGATGACGACGATCGTCGCCAGCAGCACCGGTCCTTCCTTCGGGCCGACGACCCCGCCGGAGACGAGAAAGCCGAAGTGCTGTGTCGCGAAGTCGGCCGCCGCCTGCGCGTCTCGCTCGGCGAACTTGAAGGTGCCGAAGAACAGCACGATGGGCAGGAAGTCGAACAGGAATTTCATCGGGGGTGTGGTCCGGAAGCGCCCGCCATCGGGCCGTGCGGGCGGTGGGAGGCGAGGCGCCCGCTGCGCGCGCGTTCAGCGCGGCGGCTCGAATTTTATCGCGGCCGAGTTGATGCAAAAGCGCTCGCCGGTCGGCTGCGGCCCGTCGTCGAAGACATGGCCGAGATGCGTGCCGCAGTTGTTGCAGCGGACCTCGACGCGCACCATGCCGAGCGACTTGTCGACGATGCGCTCGATCACTTCGCTGTTGATCGGCTGCCAGTAGCTCGGCCAGCCGCAGCCGGCGTCGAACTTGGTGTCCGACGTGAACAGCGGCGTGCCACAGCCGACGCAGTCGTAGCGGCCCTTTTCGAAGTGGTCCCAGTACTTGCCGCTGAACGGCGCCTCGGTCGCGGCCTGGCGGGCCACGCGGTACTGCATCGGGTCCAGTTCGGCGCGCCATTGCGCGTCCGTCTTTTGCACCTTGTACGTCTTGTCTTCGTTCATGAGGAGCACGATACCGCGATCGATTGAGCCCAGTCGGGCGGGAAGCCGGCGTCCGCATCGTCCTGCGGCGTCGGCTGCGCCGGGTCGTCGAACGGATGCTCGAGCACGCCAAGCAGCCTCGCGATCTCGCCGAAGTCGCCGCTTTGGGCGCGCCGGATCGCCGCTTCGGCCAACTGGTTGCGCAGCACGACGCGCGGGTTGACGCGGCGCATCCGCGCGCGGCGCGCCGCGTCGTCGTCGCTGCCCTGGGCGCCCAAACGCTTGCGGTAGCGCGCGCTCCAGGCGTCGAAAGCGGCGCGGTCGCGAAACAGGTCGCGCAACGCGCCATGGGCGGCGTCGGTTTGACTCTCGAAGTCGGCGAGGCGGCGAAACAGGATCGTGAAGTCGGTTTGCTCGGATGCCATCAGACGCATCAGGGTGTCGATAAGTTCCAGATCGCCGTCCTGCCTGCCGAGCAGGCCGAACTTGGCGGCGAGCCGTTCGGCGAAGACGCGCTCGAATGTCTCGCGGTACGGCTCGATCGCGGCGAGCGCCGCTTCGGACGCAGCCTGATCGTCGGCCCCGCCGGCGCCAGCGCCGAGCAGCGGCAGCATCGCCTGTGCCAGCGCGTGCAGGTTCCAGAACGCGCGCCGGCTGGCGCGCGAACGCGTAGCGGCCGTGGTCGTCGGAATGGTTGCAGATGTGGTTCGGGTCGAAAGCGTCGAGAAAGCCGAACGGGCCGTAGTCGATCGTGAGGCCGAGAATCGACATGTTGTCGGTGTTCATCACGCCATGGCAGAAGCCCACGGCCTGCCAATCCGCGATCATCGTCGCGGGGTTCACGGCGGCCGAGCGCAGCACATCGGCATACGGCAGCGGCGTGTCGCGACAGGCCGGCAACTGGGTGTCGATGACGAAGTCGGCGAGCTGCTTCAACGCGGCGGGCTGTCCGTGATGCGCGAAATGCTCGAAGTGCCCGAAGCGGATGAAGCTCGGGGCGACGCTCGTGACGACCGCGGCGCTCTCGATCGTCTCGCGCCGCACCGGCAGCGCCGAGCCGGTGATGCACAGTGCGCGCGTGGTGGGAATGCCGAGCCCGGCCATCGCCTCGGAGCACAGGAATTCTCGGATCGACGAGCGCAGCACGGCGCGGCCGTCGCCCATGCGCGAATAGGGCGTGAGCCCCGCCCCCTTGAGCTGCAGCTCCATCGGCCCGGAGCGCGTCGCGATCTCGCCAAGCAGAAGTACGCGGCCGTCGCCGAGCTGCCCGGCCCAGACGCCGAACTGGTGGCCGCTGCAGACGCACGCAAGCGGCTGCATGCCGGGCCACAAGGCGTTGCCACTGAAGACCTCGAGGGCGGCGTAGCCATCCGCCCAATCGCCGGGCAGGCCGAGCAGCCGAGCGCAGGCCGGGCTCGTCGCAACCCAGTGCGGATCAGGTAGCGGCTGTGCCGCGAGCGGCGTGAAGAATGCCTCGCCGAGCGCACGAAAGCGGTTCGTGAACGCGACCGGCGATTCGGCGGTCGCTTCGGACCTGAGATCGAGCACACTCATCGCCGAAGTGTAGCCAGCCGCCCCATCACGCGTCGGTCCTGGTTACTCTGTCATCTGGCCGCTGCGCCCGCGCGCTGTCCTCGCAGTGACAGTGGGTGCGGGAAGTCCCTGAACGGAATCGGGGCAAATCTGCTCTACCGTATGGCTTGATTCAACTGCGAGGGCCCAAGCCATGACACGAGCGATCAATTTCAAGAGCTTCTCGACCGGCGTTGCGCTGGCGTTGGCCAGCGGCGCGCTTTATGCGCAGGCCGGGGAAACGGTGAAGATTGCCTACATCGATCCCTTGTCCGGTGCCTTTGCCAGCGTCGGCCAGAACATCCTGAAGAGCTGGCAGTTCGTCGCGGACCGCTTCAACCAGAAGAACGCGGCCGGCGTCAAGTTCGAGATCGTGCCGTTCGACAACAAGGGCTCGCCGCAGGAAAGCCTGAACGCGCTCAAGGCCGCGACCGACCAGGGCATTCGCTACATCATCCAGGGCCAGGGCTCGGGTGCCGGGCTCGCCATCTCCGACGCCGTCGCGAAGTACAACTCGCGCAATCCCGGCAAGGAGATCGTCTACATCAACTACGCGGCCGTCGACCCGGCGTTGACGAACGAGAAGTGCGAGTACTGGCACTTCCGGATCGATGCCGACACGTCGATGAAGATGGAAGCGCTGACGAGCTACATGAAGGATCAGCCCGACCTGAAGAAGGTCTACATCATCGGCCAGAACTACTCGCACGGGCAGCAGGTCTCGAAGTTCTTCAAGGAGAACATCAAGCGCAAGCGTCCGGATGTCGAGATCGTCGGCGACGATCTGCACCCAATCGGCCAGGTGAAGGACTTCGCGCCCTACATCGCCAAGATCAAGGCGTCCGGCGCCGACGCGATCGTCACCGGCAACTGGGGCCCGGACCTGACGCTGCTCGTGAAGGCGGCGAAGGACGCCGGCCTGCACGCGAAGTTCTATACCTACTATGCGAGCGTGACGGGCACGCCGACCGCGCTCGGCACCGAGGCCCAGGGACAGGTGCGGATGGTTGCCTACGCCTACACCAACATGCCGGGCCTGCCGACCAAGCTGGAGAACGAGTTCAAGGCCAAGTTCAACGACGACTTCTACGTGCTTGCCGCGTACAACGGGGCGGCGATGCTGGCCGACGCGATGGCCAAGGCCAAGAGCACCGATCCTGTCAAGGTCGCGGCGGCGATGGAGGGCCTGACCTTCCAGGGCTTCTCGGGCGAGTTCACGATGCGCAAGGCCGATCACCAGTTGCAGATGCCGCTCTACATCTCGTCGTGGGAGAAGGCGACCAAGACGCATCCGTACAGCGTCGAGAACACCGGCATGAACTTCGCCGAGGTGAAGGCGATCCCGGCCTACGTCGCGAGCACGCCGACCTCGTGCCAGATGAAGCGCCCCTGAACCCGCGGCGTTGAAACTGGCGCGGCGCTTCGCGGTGCCGCGCCGTTTTCGTTGCGGATGCCGTCGGCCCGCGCATGGACCTGACCTACACGCTGATCTCGCTGCTCAACGGCCTGTCGACCGGGCTGCTGCTGTTCATGCTCGCCGCCGGGCTGACGCTGATCTTCAGCATGATGGGCGTGCTCAACTTCGCGCACGCGAGCTTTTACATGCTCGGCGCGTACGTCGCCTACACGATCAGCCTCACCTTCGGCTTCTGGTGGGCACTCGTACTTGCGCCGCCTCTGGTCGGCGTGCTCGGCGCGCTGTTCGAGCGTTACGCGCTGCGCCGGGTGCACAAGTTCGGCCATGTGCCGGAGTTGCTGATCACATTCGGGCTGAGCTATATCGTCCTCGAGGTGGTGCAGATCATCTGGGGGCGGTCGGCCGTGCCGTTCGCGCAACCGGCGGCGCTGCAGGGCCCCTTGTTCACGATCCTCGACTCGCGCAGCAGCGGACTCGCACTCGCCTGGGGCGCGCAGCCCGAGATCTGCACCGCCGCGGCCGACATGATCTGCACCCAGTTCCCGGCGTTCCGGGCCTTTGGCATGGCGATCGCGATCCTGATGCTCGTCGGCCTTTGGCTGGTGTTGACGCGCACCCGGATCGGCCTCGTGATCCAGGCCGCGCTCGCGCATCCGCAGATGGTCGAGGCGCTCGGTCACAACGTGCCGCGCGTCTTCATGCTCGTCTTCGCCGGCGGCACGGCGCTGGCCGCGCTGGCGGGCGTGATCGGAGGCGCGCTGCGCGTCACCGAGCCGTCGATGTCGCTGCAGGTGGGCGCCGTATTGTTCGCCGTCATCGTCATTGGCGGCATGGGGTCGCTCGCCGGCGCTTTCCTCGCGTCGGTTCTGCTCGGCGTGATCGAGTCGTTCGCGATCGGCAGCGATCTTTCGCTGCTTGACCTCTTTCACTCGCTCGACCTGGGCGTGACCGATGCGACCTTCGGCTACGCGGTCTACAGCGTCAAGATCTCGCAGGTGGCAGCCATCCTGCCCTACCTGTTTCTGGTGTTGATCCTGATCTTCCGCCCGAAGGGCCTGCTCGGCACGCGCGAGGGATGAGATGAGCCCTCCCCGCAGCGCCTTCGCCGCTGATCCGCCACCGGGTCGCGTGCTGCGTGCATCACGAGAGGCGTGCCGATGATCTGGCGCCTGCTCACCAATCCCAAGGCACTGTGGTGCGGCTATGGCCTGCTGATGCTCGTCGCGCCCTGGATCTGGACCAGCAGCCTGTCGCTGACGATGCTCACCCAGATGGGCGTTGCGATCATCGCCTGCCTTGCGTTCAACGTCCTGCTCGGCCAGGGCGGCATGCTGAGCTTCGGCCACGCGGTGTACTCGGGCCTCGGCGCGTTCTTCGCGATGCACACGCTGAACCGGATCTCGGACGGCAGCCTGGCGCTGCCGGTCAGCCTTGTGCCGCTGGTGGGAGGGCTGTTCGGCTTGCTGATGGCGGTCCTGCTCGGCTACGTGACGACGAAGAAGGCCGGCACCACCTTCGCGATGATCACGCTCGGCATCGGCGAGATGGTGTGGTCGATGTCGCTGATGTTCCCCGGCTTCTTCGGCGGCGAGGGCGGCATCAGCGGCAACCGCGTCGCCGGCCAGCCGTTTCTCGGCATCACCTTCGGCCCAGGCATCCAGCTCTACTATCTGATCGCGGTCTACTGCTTCGTCTGCACCGCGCTGCTCTACGCCT
>CAZVNC010000121.1:0-7002 GCA_964628305.1 uncultured Ideonella sp. | reverse complement strand
GGCGGTTCGGCGTGGCGCTGCGCTACTCGCTCGAAGGGCGCGACCATGGCGGTGCGCTCGAGACGGCGGGCGGCATTGCGACCGCGCTGCCGCTGCTGGTCGACTCGATGGACGATTGTTTCTGGCTCGTCTCGGCCGACATCTATGCGCCCGGCTTCGACTTCGATCCCGGCCGCGCAGCGGCCTTCGCCGCCGGCGATGACCTCGCCCGCCTCTGGCTCGTGCCCAATCCACCGTACCACCCGCAGGGCGACTTCGCGCTGGCCGCCGACGGCCGCGTCACGCGCAGTGCCGCCGCGCGGCCTTTTACCTACGCCAACATCGCGTTGTGCCGCCCCGCGCTCGTCGAAGGCGTCAGCGCGGGGCAGCACGCGGCGCTCGGCCCGCTCCTGTTCGCTGCGGCGGACGCCGGCCGGCTCGGGGGCGAAGTGCTGCGCGGCGAGTGGCACAACGTCGGCACGCCGCAGGATCTGGCAGCGCTCAGTCAGCCAGGCTGAGCGTCGCGGCGTCGATGCGTTCCAGCACCTCGGGCGTCAGCTTCGGCGTCAGCGCGAGCGCGCCGAGGTTGTCCTGCAACTGCGCGAGCCTGGACGCGCCGAGGATCACACTGCTGACGCACGGGTTGCGGTTCGCCCAGGCAATCGCGAGCTGGGCGACGTTGCCGCCGAGATCGCTCGCGATCGGCTCGAGCCTGGCGACGGCGTCGTTCTTCGCGCCGTCGGTCAGCTTCTTGACGAGGAAGCTCATGTTCTCGAGTGCGCCGCGGCTGCCGGCCGGCACGCCGCCGCGGTACTTGCCGGTCAGCAAGCCGCTCGCGAGCGGGCTCCAGGTCGTGAGGCCGAGGCCGATGTCTTCGTAGAGCCGCGCGTACTCCTGCTCGACGCGCTGGCGGTGAAAGAGGTTGTACTGCGGCTGCTCCATCACCGGCTTGTGCAGGTGGTGGCGATCGGCGATGTCCCACGCGGCGCGGATGTCGGCCGCGCTCCACTCGCTCGTGCCCCAGTAGAGGGCCTTGCCCTGAGTGATCATGTCGCTCATCGCCCACACCGTCTCCTCGATCGGCGTCGCCGGGTCGGGTCGGTGGCAATAGACGAGGTCGATGAAGTCCAGCCCCATGCGCTTCAGAGAGCCGTCGATCGCATGTGCCAGGTACTTGCGGTTGAGCGTGTCCTTGCGATTCGGCGCCTCGCCTTCCCGATCGAGCCCCCAGAAGAACTTGGTCGACACGACGTAGTTCAGCCGCGGCCACCTCAGGGCCCGGATCGCCTCACCCATCACGACTTCGCTCTGGCCGCCGGCATAGGCCTCGGCGTTGTCGAAGAAGTTGACGCCGGCGTCCATCGCCGCGGCGAGCATCTCGGTGGCCGCCTTCACATCGACCTGGTTGTGATACGTGACCCAGGAGCCGAGCGAGAGCTCGCTCACCTTCAGGCCGCTGCGGCCCAGACGGCGGTATTGCATGTCAACCTCGCGAGAAGTGGCAAAGATGGCGAAAGCCTAGCGGAACTCGCCGTCCCATGCCGGCTCAAGTGCCGCGCCGCAGCGCCGATACAGCTTCGATGGCAAACCCCGTGCGCCCGCGCTGATGGCGCAAACCCTGGACTGGAGCGCGCGCGCCGACCTGATTGGTGCCGCTGCGGCAGTCGCCGTGCTGGCGTCGTTCACGCTGCTCAGTCTGGTCCGGGGTCAGGCCTGCGCCGGACGCGGCGCGCGCCTGCGACGCCAGTTCAGTGCCGCGCTGGCGCTCGCCACCGGGGCGCTGTCGTCCCTGTTCATCGTGCTGTCGGGTCAGGCGCTTCCGACCTCTGCGGCGTTTGGCGTTCCCATCTTGGTCGCCGCCTTCGCGCTCGCCGTCGCAGCCGGCCTGGGCGCGCTGCCGTTTGTACCGCAGGCATCGCGTGTCTGGCGCTGGGGTGTTGCGGGCGCGTTGAGCGCCGCGCTGTGCGGTGCGTCACTGCTGGCGCTGCATTCGCTCGCGGTCGAGCCGCAGATCGGATGGCGCGCCGCGCCGGTCGCCGCCGCCTGGGTCATGGGCGCGCTCGGCATCGGCGCCGCGCTTTCGCCGCCCTTCGTGACGCCTGCCGGCGCCGGACGCCAGCGCTCGACGCTCGCCGCGCTGCTGCTCGGGGTGACGCTTGCGGCCGTCAACGTCGCACTGCTCAGCGCAGTGGAAATCGCCGCCAACGCGGCGGTCAACCCCAATGCCTCTGGCCTGATCGGCAGCGAGGCCCTGATGATTCTTGCGCTGCTCGGCGGCCCGGCGGTGCTCGCGCTGCTGCTGCTCGCCGCGCTGATCGAAGACCGCTTCAGCGGTCTGCTCGCGAACGCGCGCGAGGAAGCCGAGCGCGCGGCCTATACCGACCCGCTGACCCGCCTGCCGAACCGACTGATGTTCGATGAGCGCCTCGAGCGCGCCGCTGCGCGCGCCGATCGCGCCGACCAGTGCCTTGCCCTGCTCTTCATCAACCTCGATGGTCTGAAAGGCGTCAACGAGCACTTCGGCCAGCATGTCGGCGACGCGCTGCTGCGGGTTGTCGGCCAGCGCCTGAACGCCCAATGCGCCGATCGCGAAGTGCTGGCCCGCGCCGGCGGAGACGAGTTCCTGCTGCTGATCGACGCCAACCCCGACCCCGAGGCCGCTGCGGCGCGCGCCGGCGCACTGCTTGCCGATCTCGCCCGGCCGTGCCGGATCGAGCAGCGCGAGCTCGCGATCACGGCCTCGATCGGCATCGCGATGTACCCGGAGCACGGCGCGCTGTCGCGCCTGATCCCGCACGCTGCGGCCGCGCTCAGCGCGGCCAAGCACCAGGGCGGCGCAACCCACTGCTTCTTCGATGCCAGCATGCTCGGCGGCAAGCGCGACGAGATGGAACTGCTGCGCGATCTGCGCCTCGCGACCGAGCGCGGCGAGCTCGAACTCTTCTACCAGCCCAAGATCCACGCGCCGAGCGGCGAGATCACCGGCGTCGAGGCGCTGATGCGCTGGAACCACGCGCAGCGCGGCACGGTCAGCCCGGAGGTCTTCATCCCGATTGCCGAACGCTACGGGCTGATCCATGCGATCGGCAACTGGCTGATCGACGAGTCGTGCCGCCAGATCCGCGCCTGGCGCAACCAGGGCCTGCGGATGCGGGTCGCGATCAACCTCTCGGTGCACCAGTTGCGCCAGCCCGATCTCGCGGCGCGCATCGGCGCTGCGCTGCAGCGCAACCGGCTGGAGGCGAACGTGCTGACCTGCGAGATCACCGAAACCGTCGCCACCGACGACAGCCACGACGCGCACGGCGTGATCGACGAACTCGCCGCGCTCGGCGTGCACCTGTCGATCGACGACTTCGGTACCGGCTACTCGAACCTCGGCCGGCTGCGCAAGCTCCCGGCCGAGGAGCTGAAAATCGACCGCGGTCTGGTGCTCGACCTGGCGACGAGCGACGACGCGCATGCGATCGTCGATGCCGTCGTCAAGCTCGCCCACGCCCTCGGTCTGAAGGTCGTCGCCGAAGGCGTCGAGACCGAGACCCAGCAGCAGTTGCTGCGCGCGCTCGGCTGCCACGAACTGCAGGGCTACCTCTATGCGAAGCCGATGTCGGCGCGCGCCCTGGCGCAATGGGCGATGAAGCAGGAAGGTCCGCGCGCGCTCGACTTCCGTGCCTCGCTGTTCGGCGAAACGCGCGCCGTCGAGCTGACCTGAGCCGGGTTTCGACGCTGGACGCAATGTCCGTACCGCTGAAGGCCGGCGGCGCAATTCCTACAATGCGTCGATGAACGATCTGGCCTATACCCGCGGCGCCGCGCTGGCGCGCATCCTGCAAGAGCGCATCGTCATCCTCGACGGTGCGATGGGCACGCTGATCCAGCAGGCGAAACTCGCCGAGGCCGATTATCGCGGCGCCCGATTCGCCGACCATCCGAAGGACCTGAAGGGCAACAACGAGCTGCTCCAGTTGACGCGGCCGGAGTTGATCCTTCGCATCCACGAGGACTATCTGCGTGCCGGCGCCGACATCATCGAGACCAACACCTTCGGCGCGACCTCGATCGCGCAGGACGACTACGGCCTCGCCGCCGTCGCGCGCGAGATGAACGTCGCCGCGGCGCGGCTCGCGCGGCAGGCCTGCGACGAGTTCAGCACCCCGGACAAGCCCCGCTTCGCTGCCGGCGCGCTCGGACCGACGCCGCGCACCGCGAGCATCAGCCCGGACGTGAACGACCCGGCGGCGCGCAACGTCACGTTCGACGAACTGCGCGACGCCTACCGCGAGCAGGCCGAGGGCCTGCTCGAAGGCGGCTGCGACCTGTTCCTGATCGAGACCATCTTCGACACGCTGAACGCGAAGGCGGCGATCTTCGCCCTCGACGAGCTGATGGAGGACAGCGGCGAGCGGCTGCCGGTGATCGTCTCGGGCACCGTCACCGACGCCTCCGGGCGCATCCTGTCGGGGCAGACGGTGGGCGCGTTCTGGCACTCGGTGCGCCACGCCCGGCCGCTCGCGGTGGGGCTCAATTGCGCGCTCGGCGCGGCCTTGATGCGGCCCTACATCGAGGAGCTTGCGAAGATCGCCGACGACACCTTCATCAGTTGCTACCCGAACGCCGGGCTGCCGAATCCGATGAGCGAGACCGGCTTCGACGAGACGCCGGAGATCACGGCAGGCCTGATGGAGGACTTCGCGCGCGCCGGCTTTCTCAACATCGCCGGCGGCTGCTGCGGCACGACGCCCGAGCACATCGCGCTGATTGCGTCGCGCGTCGGCCGCTACGCGCCGCGCTGCAGGCATGCGAAAGGGCTGTTGACCGAATTGCAGGGCGCCTGACCCGGCGCAGCGATCAGGCCAGACTCGACAACTGCTCGAGGTTCAGCCGCAGCCGCACGTCCTGCGGCGCAACGCCAGCGCTGACGGCGTGGCGCGCGATGCGCGTGTCGCGGCGCGCCGGCTCGCAAAGCGGCATGCCGGCGGCGGAGATCACACTCGCGACGAGCGGTTCGTTGGCCAGCCGGCCGCGCCGCAGCACGACCGCGATCTCGCCGCTCGCGAGCCGCACGAAGCTGCCGGGCGGGTGGATACCGGTCGCTTTCACGATTGCCGCGCCCGCCTCGTCGGCCTGCTGGTTCTCGTCCAGATAGGTCGCCTTCGCCGCGGCCATGCCCGACAGCGCCTGGCGCGTGCGCCGGCGGCTCAGGCGCGCTGCAAAGATGTCGGCGCGCTGGATCAGGCGCGCAAGCTGTGCCGCGGCCGGCAGTTCGGCCAGCTTGCCGGGGCGGGTCGCGTGGTGCTGGGCGACGGCGTCGAGCCAGAGTTCGTTGACGACGCCGCATTCGCGCAGGCGCTGCGCGGCCAGCTCGGCATGGCGGTCGATCAACGCCCGCTGCTGCGGCGTCGGCGGCGTCTCCTGCAGCGCGAGGGCGTCCTGCAGCGACGTCATCGCGATATTCATCGTCAACGCCGCGCAGCGCAGCGGCTCTCGCCACGCTGCGGGCCAGGCGACGAGATGGCGCGCGGCGAGTTCACAGACGGCCGCAACGAGCAGCGCATGGCCGACGCTGTAGTTGCGCGATTCGCTCGCCGTGCCCTGGATCAGGATCAGCAGCCCGAGGTTGGTGTCGCGGTCGAGCAGGTCGAGCGCCTCGGCCTGCAGCGCGGCGAGCCGCGGGCCGAAGTCGCTCGCCGGCATCTGGTGCAGCAGGGCACGGGCGCGCGTCTGCAGGCTGCCCCAGACATTGATCGGATCGTGCAGGCGGCGCACCGGCCCGGCGCTGGCCGCGCCGTCGGGCCTGGCTTGTGCGATCTGGCCGAGCGGGGCGTTCTGCCGCAGCATCGAATCGACCTTGCCGGCAACCGCGCGCGCCAGGTTCTCGCTGTCGGTTTCATCGAGGAAGAGCTGGCGCGACGCGAGCACCTGCAATTGCGCCTCGGTCCGGATCACCGCGCCGCGCGCCGCGACCAGGCCGCCGTTCGCGTCGCGCAGCGCGAACGGCAGCGGCGCGCCCAGGCGCAGGGCCTCGGGCGGGAGCGGGTGCAGGGTGGCGACTGGCAAGGCGCGATCCGGGCGATATGCGGGAATTCCCGCTGTTTTCGACCCCGTTCGGGCCAACTTGAGTCAACGCAGCCGCTATCGGAAAACCCCATGGAGACGCTGTCAGCCATACGTCAGAATCGACGCGATAGGAGGAGAGCATGGAGAAGACCTGGTTGAAGAGCTATCCCGCCGGCGTCCCCGCCGAAATCGACGTTGCGCAGTACCGCTCGCTCGTCGACTTGCTCGAGGAGAGCTTCAAGAAGTACGGCAGCGCGATTGCCTACCGCTTCATGGGCAAGAGCATCACCTTCGGGCAGGTCGACCAGCAATCGCGCGCGCTCGCCGCCTACCTGCAGGGACTCGGGCTCGACAAGGGCGACCGCGTCGCGATCATGATGCCGAACGTGCCCCAGTACCCGGTCGCCGTCGCCGCGATCCTGCGCGCCGGCTATGTGGTGGTGAACGTCAACCCGCTCTATACGCCGCGTGAGCTCGAGCACCAGTTGAAGGACTCGGGAGCGAAGGTGATCGTGATGGTCGAGAACTTCGCCACCACGCTGCAGGCGGTCGCCGCCAACGTGCCGACCAAGACCGTGATCCTGACCGCGCTCGGCGACATGCTCGGGTTCCCGAAGTCGCTGATCGTCAACTACGTCGTGCGCAACGTGAAGAAGATGGTGCCGGCGTTCGAGCTGCCCGGCGCGGTGCGCTTCAACGACGCGCTCAATCAAGGCCGCGGCAAGCCACTGCGCGCAGTATCGGTCGGGCCGGACGACATCGCCGTGCTGCAGTACACCGGCGGCACGACCGGCGTCAGCAAGGGCGCGGTGCTGCTGCACAGGAACCTCGTCGCCAACATCCTGCAATCCGAGGCCTGGTACCAGCCGGCGCTGAAGAAGATCCCCAAGGGTGAGCAGGTGGTGACGATCTGCGCGTTGCCCATCTATCACATCTTCGGCTTCAACACGAACATGATGCTCGGCA
>CAZVNC010000120.1:0-7064 GCA_964628305.1 uncultured Ideonella sp. | reverse complement strand
GCCGATGAAGGCCGAGGACTACGTGCACCGCATCGGCCGCACCGGCCGCGCCGGCAGGAATGGCCTCGCGGTGACGCTCGCCGAGCGCGCCGACACCGGCATGGTGCGCCGCATCCAGCACTTCACGACGCAGAACATTCCGGTTGCGACGATCGCCGGACTCGAGCCCAAGAGCCCCGAGCCGCGCATGTTCGCGCCGCGCCCCGAAGGCAAGTTCGGCGCCCGCCCGGGAGCCCATGGCAAGAGCTACGGCAAGCCGTTTGCGCCGCGCGGCGGGGATCGCTTCGCACCTCACGGTGCGAATCGCTTCGCTGCGCCGGAGCGCTCGCCGCACGGTCATGACGCTGCACCGCACGGAACGTTCGAACGTGCGCATTTCGAACGCCCGGCGGGCGAGCGCCAGGCCTTCGCGCCGCGCAAGGCGGCCGGGCCGGGTGCGAAACCGTTCGGCTTCAAACCCCATCGCGCGCGTCCGCGAGGCCACGAGCGTTGATCGCGCACCGGCTACACGACGGCCCTTGAATCCGGCCCTGGGCTGACGCAAACGCCGCACCGCGGCGCGACACATTGCGGCCCGGCCGCCGATTCGTGGCACCATTGACCGATGAGCAGAACCACGGTCTGGTTGCGCCGCTTGCTATGGTTCGTTGTCGCGCTGCTGCTGCTGTGGGGTTTGGCGTGGCTTGGCGTTCCGCCGCTCGTCAAGTGGCAGGTGCAGGAGCGGTTGACTGAATCGCTCGCGCGCCCGGTCACGATCGGCAAGGTCGAGTTCAGCCCCTGGAGTCTGCGCCTCGGTGTCTCCGACGTGGCGGTCGCGGCTGCGCCCGGCGCGACGTCGCAGGCGCCGCAGATGCAGATCGGCGCGCTGCACGCCGACATCGACGCCCGATCGCTGCTGCACTTCGCGCCGGTCCTCGAATCGCTGCAGATCGACGCCCCGCGCGTTCGCCTGACGCGCACCGCCCCCGGCCACTACGACATCGACGATCTGCTTCTGCGCCTCGCACCGAAGCCGGACGCCGCGCCGGGCCAGCAGCAGCGCTTCGCGATCTACAACCTCGAAGTCCGCGGCGGCGAATTGGTCTTCGACGACAAGCCCGCCGATCGCGTGCACCGGCTCAGCGGCCTGAATTTGACGCTGCCCTTCGTCTCGAACCTGCCCGCCGACGTGGAGGTGAAGGTCGAGCCGCGGCTCGCGTTTTCGCTCAACGGCGCGGCGTTCGACAGCGGCGCGCAGGCGCTGCCGTTCGCGCCCGAGCGCAACGGCACGCTGTCGCTGAAGGTGACGGCGCTCGATCTGGCGCCCTACCTCGACTACCAACCGGCGGCGCTGCCGGTGCGCGTGACGCGCGGCAAGGCGAGCATTGACCTTGGCGTCGACTTCGCCGCGCCCGAGAAGGGACAGACCCGCGCCGGCGTTCATGGAACGGTCGGAATCGAAGGTCTTGCCGTCACGGCGGCCGACGGTGCGGCACTGGCCGAAGTGGACAAGGCTTCGCTCGCCCTGAAGGACGTGCGGCTGCTGGAGCGCAGCGCGATGCTTGGCGCACTCGAAATCGATGGACTCGTCGCGCACGTCGCGCGCAACGAAAGCGGCGAGTTGAACGTGGCGCGCCTGCAGGGCGCTGCGCCGCCCGCTGCGCCGCCTTCGGCAGCGAGTGGCGCCGCGAGCGCACCGGCCGCCCCCGTGGCGGCCGACGCGGGTTGGCAGATCGGCCTCGACAAGCTCAGCGTGTCCGACTCGCGCGTGATCTTGAACGACGCCGCCGTTCGGCCGCACTCGGCGTTCGTGCTGTCGCAGGTCGCGCTCGAGGCGCAGCAGTTGCGCCTGCCGATGCAGGCGGCGGCGCCGTTCTCCATGCAAGCCGTGCTGCGTCCGCAAGACAAGCCCGACGCAACGCTTGCGACCCTGTCGCTCGATGGTCAGGCGAGCGAGTCGGCGGCCGAGGTGAACGTGGTGCTGGGGTCGGTCTCGCTCGCTGCGCTGGCGCCCTATGTCAGCCTCGCCGAGGAGGCGAGCATCTCCGGAACGGGTGCGATGCGCGCGAAGCTGAACTGGGCCGCGGCGGCAGGCGACAAGCCGCAACGACTCGTTGCGACGATCGCCGAACTCGGCCTCGACAAGCTGAAGGCCGGCGTCGCGCCGAAGTCCGGCCGGGGCGGTGACATCATTGACGTTGAGCAACTGAAGCTCGCGGCTGCAACGGTCGATCTGGCGGCGGCGCGAATCGCGGTCGAAGCGATCGAACTGAAACGCCCAGACCTGAAGCTAGAACGCAGCGCCAACGGCGTGTGGAACGTGCTCGCCCTGGGCGGAGCAACGCCGCTCGAGCAGGAGGTGCGCGCCGGCGTGCGTGCCGTATCGAGCGTCGCCTGGCAGGTCGCGCTGAGGGACGTGCGGGTCGCCGACGGCAGGATTGCGTTGAACGACGCCGCGCCGGCAACGGGTGGCGCTGCGGCCACCGTGCGGCTGGATGTCGATCGGCTGCAACTGGGCGTGAAGGATGTTCGACTCGATGGTGCCAGGCTCGCGTCGGAGCCGGGAGTTGAACTCTCGGCAAGGGTGCGCGCTCCGAACGATCGCAACGATGATGCTGGCGCCCGAGCCGGCACGCTGAAGTGGCGTGGCGGTTTCGGCCTGGACCCGCTGCGGGTGCGCGGCGCGGCGCAGGTGCAGGGCTTTCCATTGCCGGCGGTGCAGGCCTGGGCGCCGAGCGTTGCGGGTCTTCATCTCGACCGGGCCGAGGCCGGATTCGCCGGCAATGTCGCGCTGCGGCAAGCGGGCGGCGGACTCGATGTCGATGTCGACGGCGACCTGAAGTTGTCCGACTTGAAGCTGATGTCAACTCCGGTCTCGGCAGTGGAAAAGTTCAGCGAAATCGATCGCGAGTTGCTGAGCTGGCAGTCATTCGATCTGCAGCGCGTCAAGCTCGCGCTGCGTCCGGATGCAAAACCCAGACTCGCTATCGGCTCGGCCACGCTGAGCGACTTCTTCGCCCGCCTGATCCTGTCCGAGGACGGCCGCTTGAATCTGCGTGACGTGACCGACCGGCCGAGCGCGGCGCCGACCGAAACGGCGGCCAGCGCGCCGGTGGCCGTTGCCGCAGCGGCATCGGCGGCATCGGCGGCGCCAGGCTCACAGCCGAGAAGATTGCCGTTCGATCTCGATCTGGGCGGGCTCGCGTTCGTCAACGGCCGGATCGACTACAGCGATCGTTTCATCCAACCGAACTACAGCGCCGCGCTGACAGACCTCAACGGCCAGCTCGGCGCGTTTCGCTCGAACAGCGGCGAGCCGGCAATGTTGAAGCTCGACGGGCGCGTCGCCGGCACCGGCGAGCTCGCGATCGACGGCAAGCTCAGACCGGGCGAGGTGCCGCGCGATCTCGACATCAAGGCCAGGGCGAGCAACGTGGAGCTCGCGCCGCTCTCGCCCTACGCTCGCAAGTACGCCGGCTACCCGATCGAGCGCGGCAAGCTCACGCTCGACGTGCACTACCGGATCGCGGCCGACGGCAAGTTGCAGGCGGACCATCAGTTGACCCTCAACCAGCTGACCTTCGGCGAGCATGTCGAAAGCCCCGATGCGACCAAGCTGCCGGTGCTGCTCGCGGTGTCGCTGCTGAAGGATGCGAACGGCGTGATCAACGTCGACCTGCCGGTGGCCGGCACCTTGAGCGATCCGCAATTCAGCCTCGGCGGCATCATCTGGAAGATCATCGTCAATCTGCTGACGAAGGCGATCACCGCGCCGTTCTCGCTGCTTGCCGGCGGCGGCGGACACGACATGAGCGTCATCGCGTTCGACCCCGGCACCAGCGTGCCGACGGCCGACGGCGCGAAGACGCTAGAAAAGGTCGCGAAGGCGCTCGCCGACCGGCCGGCGTTGAAGGTCACGATCACCGGCGAGGTCGATCCGCAGGCCGAACACGCTGCGGTGCTGCGCGCGATGCTCGACGCGCGCCTCGCGCAGGAGCAACGCCGCGAAGCGACGCGCGCATCGGACAAGGCACCCGAGCCCGGCGCGCAGCCTGCGATTGCCGGGCCCGAGCGCGAGCGGCTCCTTCTCGCCGTCTACAAGCAGACCGATCTGCCCGACAAGCCGCGCAATCTGATCGGGATGCAAAAGGACATTCCGGCCGAACAGATGGAGTCGATGTTGCTCGCGCACATGAGCACGAGCCCCGAGGCGATGCGCGAGCTGGCGCTGCAGCGCGGGCTGGTGGTGCGCGATGCGCTCGCCACGAAAGGGCTTGCCGCCGAGCGGCTCTTTATCGGTGCCCCCAGAATGCACTCGGACACCGCGCCCGCGGGCACGGCGGCGAGCAGGCCGGGCGCCGATGCAGGAGGCGGGACCACGAGCGCGAGCGAAGCGAAAGGCGGCGCGGCGTGGATACCGCAAGCGAGACTCGACCTGAGCACCAAATGACAGCAAGCGAAGCAGGCGGCGACAGCGTCCAGCAACTCGGATGCGGCATCCATGCGATTGACACCGGATTTCACCGGCCGCGCTTCGACGCCGCCTACCTGATCGTCGAGGACGGGCGCGCGGCTTTCATCGACACCGGAACGAACAATGCCGTGCCGCGCCTGCTCGATGCGGTAGCGGCTGCGGGTCTCGCGCCGGACTGCGTCGACTGGTTGATCGTGACCCACGTGCATCTCGATCACGCCGACGGCGCGGGCAAGCTCTTCGAGTCGCTGCCGAACGCGCGCTTCGTCGTCCATCCGCGCGGCGCGCGCCACATGATCGACCCGAGTGCACTCTACGAGAGCGCGCGCGGCATCTACGGCGATGCCGAGATGGCGCGCTCCTACGGGCGTCTCGTCCCGGTACCCGCCGAACGCGTGCTGACGACGCACGACGGCATGGACTTGATGCTCGCCGGGCGCAAGCTGCACTTCATCGACACCCCGGGTCATGCGCGCCATCACCATTGCATCTGGGACGAGCGTAGCCGCGGCTTCTTCACCGGCGACACCTTCGGCCTGTCGTATCGGGAGTTCGACGTCGACGGCCGGCCGTGGCTGCTGCCGACGACGACGCCGATCGCCTTCGAGCCCGGGGCGCTCGTTGCGTCGGTGCGGCGCATGCTAGCGTTTAACCCCGACTGGCTGTACCTGACGCACTTCGGCCGGGTTGGCGACGTGGCGCGCCTGGGTGCGCTGATGATCGAGCAGGTCGAGGCGGTCGCGGCGCTCGCGCTGGCCTGCGAGGGAGACGCCGCCGCGCGCCAGAAGGGCCTCGAGGAGACGCTCGCGCGCCACTATCTCGCCGGCCTGCGTGCGCACGGCTGCACGCTCGCCGAGGCCGAGATTCGAGAGCTGCTGAGACTCGACATCGAACTCAACGCCGAGGGTTCGCTGGTCTGGCGCAGGCGGATGGACGACGCGGCGCGCCGCGCGAAGGAGAAGGCATGAGCAAGACCCGGTTCCACTTCGACGGCAAGGTCGCCGTGATCACCGGCGCCGCGCAGGGGATCGGCGCGGCGTGTGCCCAGCGCCTCGCGCGCGACGGCGCGGCCGTTGCGCTGTGGGATGTCGACGACGCCCGCGGCGAGGCGCTCGCCGCGACGCTGACGGCGCAAGGCCGGCGTGCGGTCTACTGCCGTTGCGACGTTTCGCGCAAGGACGAGGTCGATGCAGCGCTCGCGGCGACGCTTGCCGCTTTCGGCCGCGTCGACGCGCTCGTCAACAACGCCGGCATCTTCAAGGCGGCCGACTTCCTCGACATCACCGAGGCCGACTGGGACGCGGTGATCGGCGTCAATCTGAAGGGTGCCTTTCTCGTCGCGCAGGCGGTCGCGCGTACCATGGCCGGGCAGGGTGGCGGCGCAATCGTGCACATGAGTTCGGTGAACGCGGTGATGGCGATCCCGAGCATCGCGAGCTACAACGTCAGCAAGGGCGGCATCAACCAGTTGACGCGCGTGATGGCGCTCGCGCTGGCGGGTCGTGGCATCCGCGTCAACGCGGTCGGGCCGGGAACGATCGCGACCGAACTTGCGAAGCAGGCCGTGCTCGGCAGCGACGAGGCGCGCGCGCGCATCATGAGCCGCACGCCGCTGCAGCGCCTGGGCGAGCCCGAAGAAGTCGCCGAAGTCGCCGCCTTCTTGCTGAGCGACGCGGCGAGCTACATGACGGGGCAGATCGTCTACGTCGACGGCGGGCGCATGAGCCTGAACTACACCGTGAGCTGAACCCGATCCAGGATCCAACGGAGAACAAGCGATGAGACTTCTGCACACGATGCTGCGCGTCGGCGACCTGCAGCGTTCGATCGATTTCTACACCCGGGTCATGGGCATGCAACTGCTGCGCATGACCGAGCGGCCCGAGCAGAAGTACTCGCTTGCCTTCGTCGGCTACGGCAGCAACCCGGAGCATGCCGAGATCGAGCTCACCTACAACCATGGCGTCTCGCACTACGAGCTTGGCAGTGCCTACGGCCACATTGCGATCGAGGTGCCCGACGCCTACGCGGCGTGCGAGCGCATCCGCGCCGGCGGTGGCGCCGTCACGCGCGAAGCGGGGCCGGTGCAGGGCGGCACGACGGTGATCGCGTTCGTCACCGATCCCGACGGCTACAAGATCGAGCTGATCGAGCGCAAGCCTTGAACTGCAGCGTCGAGACGCCGAGGAGGCCTTTGCTGACCGGCTGCGGTGCCGGGTCGTGAAGGGCCGGCGATGCAGATCAACCTGCCGCTGCGTCCGGCGTGCGACCCCGAATCGGCGCTCCGACTCGCGCGCTCGCAATGGGGCGGGCGCGGCGATCTGTGGGTCTTCGGCTATGCCTCGCTGATCTGGCGGCCCGAGTTCGAGGCCCGCGAACGGCGCCCGGCGCGGGTGCACGGATTTCATCGCGCCCTCAAGATGCGGTCGCGCGTCAACCGCGGCACGCCGCAGACACCGGGACTCGTCTTCGCGCTGCTGCCGGGCGGTTCGTGCCACGGCCTCGTGTTTCGGATCGCGCGCGATCTTGCCAACGAGGAGCTGACGCGGCTGTGGGCGCGCGAGATGCCGAGCGCCGTCTACGACCCGCGCTGGCTCCAATGCGCGACGCC
>CAZVNC010000119.1:6436-7076 GCA_964628305.1 uncultured Ideonella sp. | reverse complement strand
CGATACCATTCACTCGCGCTGCACCCTGCATGCGGGAGCACTCATGTCCGAGTCCGCGATCCCTGCGCCGCCGAACGTGCCGCCCGCCGATGGGCCGCTTGGAGCGCTGTTCGACGCCGAAGCCGCATTGATCGTCGAACGGCGCCGCATCGCAGGCGTCGGCACGCAAGCCGAAGGCATCGAATCGGACGACGCGCAGACGGATGCCGAATTGCCGCGCGTCGGCCTCGCGATCTCGGGCGGCGGCGTGCGCAGCGCGACCTTCGGCCTCGGCCTGCTGCGCGGGCTGGCGCGCAATGGGCTGCTGACGCGGATCGACTACCTCTCGACGGTGTCGGGCGGCGGCTTCGTCGGCGCGATGTTCGGCCGCCTCGTTACCCTCGTCGGCATCGAGCCGGCGCAGCGCGAACTGGCGCGCAGCACGTCGCCGTTGCTCGAATGGATGCGCCGCTACGGGCGCTACCTGTCGCCGACCGGCGCGCGCGATATGGGCGTTGCCGTCGCCACCTATCTGCGCGCGAGTGTCGCGATCCACGCCGAGTGTCTGCTGCTGTGTCTGCCGTTCGTGCTCGCGGTGCTGCTGCCGCACCTGGTGCTGCAGGGCATGTCCGACTTCGATCCCGCGCTCTGGCAGGTATGG
>CAZVNC010000119.1:0-6426 GCA_964628305.1 uncultured Ideonella sp. | reverse complement strand
TCGCGCGCGAGAACCCGGAATCCGAACCGGGTGCGCGCAGCGCGCTGCGCGATTCGGCCTTGCTCGTGATCGTCGGGTCGGCGGCGCTCGGCGCGACCCTGTTCGCCTGGCCGAGCACGGGGGCGCTCGCCAGCGGCGATGGCGGCGCGCTGTTCGTCTTTGCGTCGTTGCTCGCGCTGTGGTCGAGTCTGGCCGGCCTCGTCTACACACGCTGGGCGTTGCGCCACTCGAGCGAGTCGCGCGCCCTGGCCGTCGCCCGTCTGCGCGAGAAGCTCACGCTCACGTTGCGCGTCGTGCTGCTGGCGGCGCTCGGCGCGGCGCTCGCGGGGGCGCTCGACGCGTTCAGCTGGTGGCTGCTCGAGGCGCTGCAAAGCGGCGAGAACTGGGTCTGGGGCGGGGTCGGCTTCGGCGGCGCCGCGGTGCTCGTGCTGCGTGCACTGGCGCAGCCGCTGCAACAGCTCGCCGAGCGGGCGCAGGCCGGCACCGGGATCGACTGGGCGCCCCGCATGTTCAACATCGGCGGGCTCGTCGGGCTGCTCGCGCTCGTGCTGGCGTGGTTCGTGCTGGCGCAGTGGCTCGTCTTCGCGCCCGATCCGTTTCGCGCCGTGCGCGACTTCTCGCCCGGTGTGCGCGCGCTCGGCCTCGCCGCGCTGGCCGCGCTATGGTGGCTGCTGTCGGCGCGCAACGCGCACATGGCGAACGCGACGTCGCTGCACGGCTTTTATCGCGCGCGGCTGACCGCGGCCTACCTCGCCGTCGGCAACGAGGCGCGCCGCGTGGTCGATGGCGATGCGGCGCATCGGGCGAAGGAAGGCAACGTGCGCGAAGTCGTGACCGGCGACGACACCGGGCTTCGCAGCTATCGTCCCGAGGCCTGCGGCGGGCCGATCCACCTCGTCAACGTGACGTTGAACCAGACCCGCGACGACGCCTCGGGCCTCTACAACGCCGACCGCAAGGGCACGCTCATGACGGCCAGCGCACGCGCACTCGAGGTCGGCCCGCGCGACGCGGCGATCCTGCGCGACGGCGATGCGCGCCATGTCGGCACCCTCGGACGCTGGGTCGCGGCATCGGGTGCGGCGGCGTCGCCCGGCGCCGGCTCCTACACGTCGGCCGGCTGGGCGCTGCTGCTGTTCTTCCTCGGCGTGCGTCTGGGCTACTGGCTGCGCGCGCCGTTGCCGCCGGAAGGCGCGACGCCGCCGCGCGTTGCGCGCGGCTGGCGCAGCATCGTCAAGCCGCTGATGCTGTGGAGCGAAGCGGCGGCCTGGTTCTACGGCCGCGCCAGGCCCTGGTGGTATCTGTCGGACGGCGGGCACTTCGACAACTCCGGCGTCTACCCGCTGCTCAAGCGCCGGCTCGACTTCATCATCCTCGCCGACAACGGCGCCGACGCCGACTACAAGTTCGCCGACCTCGAGAACCTGGTGCGCAAGGCGCGCATCGACTTCGGCGCCGAGATCGAGTTCTACACCCACGACGAAGCGGCGCACCATTTCCCGAGCGCAAGCGGCGCGATCGCCGTGCTCGCGCCGGAAGACATGGCCGACAACCACTCGCGCCGCGGCGTGATGATGGCGCGCGTGCGCTACGCGCCGGATGCCGGCGGTCGCCGGGCGGAGGCGACGCTGCTCGTCGTCAAGCCCAATCTGCACGACGCGCTCGATCTCGACCTGCTCGCCTACGCACAGCGGCATCCGACCTTCCCGCACGAATCGACCGCCGACCAGAGTTTCGACGAGTCGCAATGGGAGAGCTACCAGCGTCTCGGCGAAGACTTCGGCCACGCGCTCGATCCGGCGTGGATGACGCAGCTTCCCTGCTGGTCTCGCCGCTGCGCGCACCCGATGACGGTCGCCGCGCGCCTGACCGGCGCCGTGCCGACGCCGGACGCCGCGCCGAGCGAGCCGTTGTGGCGCCGCTCGGCGCGCGCAACGGCGATCGGCGCGACGCTCGGCCTGAGCGCAACGGGCACGCTGCTGCTTGCAGCCTGGCAGCTGAGCGAGCAGTTCAGGCAGGACCGGGTCAACGAGCACGCCGAGGTGCAGCGCCTGTTTACCCAAGTCTCGACTGATCTGCGCGACCTCGACGGCAGTTGCCCGAAAGTGGCGGACCACACCGCGGTGCAGTTGATGATCCTGCGCGACCTGCGTGCCAGCCCGCGCCTGCGGCCGCTCGAGAGCGAGGGCGTCGGCCAGCTCATCGAGCACGTGCGCACCGAGTGCGAGCGCGACCCCGCGGCGTCGCTCGAATGCGCACAGGCGGTGCGGCGCGCCGCGGCCGGGATCTGCGCGGTCGTCGATAAGCCGCCGACCGAATCCGGCGCGCTGAGCTATTGGCATCCGATCTCGACGCAGATCACGCTCGCCAGCCTGCTCGGGCTCGAGGGAGAGAGGGCCGAAGGCACGGTGCTCGCGAGTGCGCCGCCGCCGGCGGCAACGCACGCCGAACCACCGCCTGCCAAGCAAGGCGAGAGCGGGTCCGCCGCGCCGCCCCCGCCGCCGGTCGCGGCGTCGATCCCCTCAGGCGCGACCGAACCGGACGCGGCACCGCCCGCGCTACCCGCACCGGCCACACCAGTCGCCACCGCCAAGGCCGCCGCCTGCGAGCGCAGCGACTACCCGCTGCGGCTGTTCGTCCAGATCTACGACGAGGCTTCGCGCGAATCGGCCACCGCCGTCGTTCGGGCGCTGCAGGACGCGCTTGGCGATGCGCTGCGGGTGGCGCCGATCGAGGACGTGACCCGCTCCGCGGCGCTGCGCAGCCAGCGCCGCCCGGTGCCGTGGCCGCAGCCGACGCTGATCGTTCACGACCCCGCGGAGCGCGCCTGTGCGGGCGAACTGGCGGCGCTGGTGCGTGCGGCGCTGCCGCCCGTCAGCGGGCGCGACTCGGGGGTCTGGGTGCGCGACCTGCCGCGCACGCTGACGCCGAGCCGCGGCGTGATCGAACTCTGGATTCCACCTTACGAGGGTGCGGCGGCGGCCAAGTAGGCCGCCGCAGGGCTGCGTGCCGAGGCACCGGCCTCAGTTCTTCGCTGCCGGCTTGGCCGCGCCGACGGGCTTCGCGACTTTCTTGCCGGTGTCGCTCGCGGGCGGTGCGCTGTAGCTTGCGCTGCCGACCGTCAGGCCGGCCTGCGAGAAGCGCGCCGCGTTGCCGGGGCCGACGCCGCCGACGCGTTCGACCATGTCGGCCCAGCTCTTGAAGTCGCCCGCCTTGCGGGCGTCGAGGATCTTGGTCGACAGCGCCGGGCCGATGCCCTTGATGGTTTCGAGTTCGGCCTGGCTGGCCTTGTTGACATCGACGCTCGCTTGAGCGGCAAACGCAAAGGCGGCGAGCAGGGTGGCGATCAGAAAGCGCAACATGATGGATCTCCTTCGGTTGACGCCCGGCGACGTGTCGGGCTGAGGAGAATTCTTCCGATTCCGGCCCCGGCGCGAAACCCGCTGTGGGGGGAAGTCGATGGGGGCACCCGTTGGGGGTGGCCCGCAAGCGATGGCCCCCTCGGCCTGCTTTGCGCACCCGATTGACAGCACGCAGTCCACGCGCCGCGAAGATGAGCGAAGATTGCATCCTCCCGCAACTGACTAGCGTGCCTGGCGTCAACAAGTTGACCCGCCGCGAAACCGCGATGAAACAATCCCAACGCCTGCAACGCCCGCCCACCATCGACGAGCCCGTCAACCGCGCCGTGCTGCCGGCCGCGAACGACGTCACCGTGCGCGCGGCGAATGCGCCGAAGGCCGTCCCGGCGCACGAGACGAAGGACGCCGCGCGTGCGCTCGACAGCACGGCGCGCGCGCTGGGCGCGAAGTTCACCGCCGGGCTGTCGCCGATTTCGCTCGGCCTCGCCTTCGCGGACTGGGCCTGGCATCTGGCGTCGGCCCCCGGCACCGCTGCCAAGCTCGTCACCGCGGCCCAGACCCGGCTGGTGGGCGCGCTTTCGAGCACGCCGGGCGACACCGCCGAAACGCTCGCCGCCGATCCGCGCTTTCACGATGAAGGCTGGAAACAGTGGCCGTACAGCCTGCTCGCGAACGTGCACCTCGCACGCCAGGCGTGGTGGGACGAGGCCCTGCAGGTGAACGGCGTCGAACGCCACCATCACGACGTGGTGCGTCTCTTCGCGCGCCAGTGGCTCGACATGCAGTCGCCGAACAACTGGCTGTGGTCGAATCCGCAGGTCCTCGAGAAGACGGTCGCGACGCAGGGTGCCAACCTGGCGCAGGGCGCGAAGCACGCGATCGACGACTGGCGGCGCGAACATGGCCTCGAGCCGCGCGAAGCGGTCGAGCCGCGCTTCCAGCCCGGCGTCGACGTCGCGGTCACGCCGGGCCGGGTCGTCTACCGCAACCACCTCGTCGAACTGATCCAGTACACGCCGCAGACGGCGCGCGTGCAGCGCGAGCCGGTGCTCATCGTTCCGTCGTGGATCATGAAGTACTACGTCCTTGACCTCTCGCCGAACAACTCGCTGGTGCGCTACCTGGTCGGCGAGGGCCACACCGTCTTCATGCTGTCGTGGCGCAATCCGGACGAAGGTGACGCGCTGCTCGGCATGGACGACTACCTGCAGCTCGGCGTGCTCGAGCCACTCGCCGAGGTCACGCGCCTGACCGGCGGCGTGCCGATTCACGCCGCCGGCTACTGCCTGGGCGGCACGCTGCTCGGGATCGCCGCCGCCGCGCTCGCGCGGCCGGGCGGCGTCGACGGGGCACGCGAGATCGCGCCGCTGGCGTCGCTCAGCCTGCTCGCCGCGCAGATCGACTTTCGCGAGCCGGGCGACCTCGGCATCCTGACCGACGACGCGCAGATCGAGATGCTGGAGGCGATGATGGCCGAGCGCGGCTTCCTCACCGGCAAGCAGATGGCGGGCTCGTTCCAGTTCCTGCGCTCGCGCGAACTGATCTGGTCGACCCGCATGCGCGAATACCTGCTCGGCGAGCGCAACGCGCCGAACGACCTGATGGCGTGGAACGCCGACACGACGCGCCTGCCGGCGGTCATGCACAGCCAGTATCTGCGTGCGATGTACCTGCGCAACGACGTCGCCGAAGGCCGCTACGAGGTCGGGGGCCGGCCGGTGGCGGTCTCCGACGTGCGCGTGCCGGCGTTCGTCGTCGGCACCGTCAAGGACCACGTCTCGCCGTGGCACTCGGTCTACAAGCTGCACCGCCTGCTCGGCGGCGACGTGAGCTTCGTGCTGACGAACGGCGGCCACAACGCCGGCATCGTCTCCGAGCCCGGCCATCCGCGGCGCCGTTTCCAGATGCACCTGACGCGTGCCGGCGATCCGGCGATGAACCCCGAGACCTGGCAGGCGAAGGCCAAACAGTACGACGGCTCGTGGTGGCCGGCGTGGCACGCCTGGCTCGTCGAGCGGTCGAGCGGCGAGGTCGCGGCGCGCAAGCCCGAAGTCAAGCCCGCGCTCGGCGCGGCGCCGGGCAGCTACGTGCACATCTGCTACCGGGACTGACGGCCCGCCGCGTTGACCGAGGTCCGTCGCCTGACGCGGTGGCGGCGAACGGACAACTGTCGGACTGAGGATGAATCATCAGTCTTGCGCATCGCCCAGCACGCGCAGGATCTGCTCCCCATAGGCGCCGAGTTTTTTCGCGCCGACGCCGCTGATCGCGCCCAGTTCATCGAGCGTCGCCGGGCAGCGGCGCGCCATCTCGGCGAGCGCGGCGTCGTGGAAGACGACGTAGGGCGGCAGGTTGTGTTCGCGCGCGACGCCGGTGCGCCAGGCCTTGAGTGCGGCGAAGCGTTCGAGCGCCTGGGCGTCGAGCGCGATCGGCGCCGCCCGGGCGCCGGTCTTGCGATCGCCGGTCTTCGCACTGCGGCCGCGCTTGGCTGGCGCGCTAGGTTCGCGCAGCAGCAGCTTCACCTCGCCGCGCAGCACGGCGCGTGCGCCTGGCGTCGGCTCGAGGGTGTTGAATTCGCCTTCGGTGCGCAGGTGGCCGAGGGCGATCAACTGGCGCAGCACGGCGCGCCACTGCGGCTCGGAAAGCTCGGCGCCGATGCCGAAGGTCGACAGGCGTTCGTGATGGTGCTGGGCGACCTTGTCGGTCGGCTTGCCACGCAGTACGTCGATCAGATGCGCGGCGCCGAAGCGCTGCCCGCCGTGCTGATGAAAGCGCAGCACGCACGACAACGCCTTGCGCGCCGCCTCGGTCGCGTCCCAGGTGGCGGGCGGTTGCAGGCAGTTGTCGCACGCGTTCTGGCGCGGCGGCGCGCAGGGTTGGCTCGCCTCGCCGAAGTAGGCGAGCAGACGCACGCGGCGGCAGTCGTGCGCTTCGGCCAGCGCGAGCAGCGCGTCGAGCTTGCCGCGCTGTCCGCGCTTGAACTCCTCGGCCGCCGGGCTCTCGTCGATCATGCGGCGCTGGTTGACGACGTCGGCCAGGCCGTATGCCATCCAGGCGTCGGCCG
>CAZVNC010000118.1:0-7080 GCA_964628305.1 uncultured Ideonella sp. | reverse complement strand
CGGGGCGAGGTTGAACGACACCGTCACCGCCTGCAGCTGGCCGACGTGGTTGATCGCGGTCGGCCCGACGCTGCGCTCGACGGTCGCGAAGCTCGACAGCGGCACGAGCGCGCCGCTCTTGCTGCGCACGTAGATGTTGTCGAACGCGCTTTCGTCGGCCTTCGCCTCGGGCGCGACTTCCATGATCACCTGGTAGCTGTCGGCCGGCGTGTAGATGGTCGACACCTGGCGCTCGCCGAATGCGGAGTACAGGCTGGAGCGGACGGCGTCGATGTCGACGCCGAGCGTGTTCGCGCGGTCGCGGTCGATCTTCAGGCTCGCCTGCAGGCCCTTCAGTTGCGAGTCGCTCGTCACGTCGCGAAACATCGGGTCGGCGCGCAGCTTGTCCTGCAGCTTCTGCGCCCAGTCGCCCAGCGCGTCGGCCTTCACGCTCTGCAGGATGTACTGGAACTGGCTCTTGCTCGGGCGCCCGCCGAGCTGCAGGTTCTGCACCGGTTGCGGATAGGCGGCCAGCCCCGGCACCTCGGCGAGCTTCTTCCGGAGCCCTTCGACGACCTGCTTCATCGGCAGCCGCTCGGCGCGCGGCTTCAGGTTGATGAACATGCGGCCGGTGTTCTGCGAGCCGAAGCCGCCGTTGAAGGAGCTCACCGTCGCCACGTTCGGGTCGGCGCGCACGATCGCCGCCGCGCGGTCCTGCAGCGCGACCATCGCCGGAAACGAGATGTCCTCGGACGCCTCGGTGCTGATCCGCAACTGGCCGATGTCTTCCTCGGGGAAGAAGCCCTTCGGGATCGTGACGAACAGCCAGGCCGTCGCGGCGAACGTCGCGAAGGCGACGAGCAGCACCGCGAATCGATGCCCGAGGGCGAGGTCGAGCGTGCGCGTGTAGCCGGCGAGCATCGCATCGAAGCCGCGCTCGAACAGGCGGACCAGCGCGCCGGGCCGCTTCTGGTGCGCGCTGTCCCTGATGAAGCGGCTTGCGAGCATCGGCACGAGCGTCAGCGAGACGAAGGCCGAAGCGATGATCGCGAGCGAGACGACGACCGCGAACTCGTGGAACAGCAGTCCGATCACGCCCGGCATGAAGAAGATCGGGATGAAGACGGCGACCAGCGAGCTCGAAATCGAGATGATCGTGAAGCCGACTTCGCGCGAACCCTTGAGCGCCGCTTCGAACGGCGCCATGCCCTGCTCGATATGGCGCATGACGTTCTCGAGCATCACGATCGCGTCGTCCACGACCAGCCCGACGGCGAGCGTGAGGCCGAGCAGCGAGACGTTGTCCAGGCTGTAGCCGAAGGCCCAGAGCAGCGCGATCGCGCCCAGTAGCGAGACCGGCAGTGACAGCGTCGGGATCAGCGTTGCGACAACGCGGCGCAGGAACAGAAAGATGACGAGCACGACAAGCGCGATCGTTCCGATCAAGGTCAGCGTCACGTCGTGCAGCGCATCGCGGATCGAAGTCGAGCGGTCGTTGACGATCGTGAGCTTCACCGAAGCCGGCAGCTGCGACTTGAACTCCGGCACCGCGGCGCGCACTTCGTCGACCACCTTCACCGTGTTCGCGTCCGGCTGGCGCAGCACGGCGAGCGAGATCGAGGTCTCGCCGTTCAGCGTGGCGTGCGTCTTCACGGTTTCGTAGCTGTCCTGCACCGTCGCCACATCGCGCAGCCGCACCTCGCTGCCGCCGCGGCTGGCGACGATCAGGTCGGCGAACTCGGCGGCGTTGCGCAACTGGCGGTTCGCCTGCAGCGTGAGCGTCTGGCGGCTGCCGTCGAGGGTGCCGACCGGCGTGTTCGCGTTCGCCGCCGTCAACGCCCTGGTGAGTTCGTCGAGGCTGATGTTGCGCGCCGCGAGCGCCTGCGGGTGCACCTCGACGCGCACCGCGTAGCGCTTCTGGCCGTAGACGTTGACCTGCGCGACGCCTTCGAGCGTGGACAGCGTCGGCGCGATCAGATGCTCAGCGTAGTCGTTCAGGTCCGACAGATTCATCGACGCCGACTGCAGCGCGATGAAGAGCACCGGCGCGTCGGCCGGATTGACCTTGCGGTACGACGGCGGCACCGTCATGTCCTGCGGCAGCGAGCGTTGCGCCCGCAGCAGCGCGGCCTGCACGTCGACCGCCGCGGCGTCGATATCGCGCCCCTCGTCGAATTCGAGGGTGAGCGAGGTCGCACCCAGCGTGCTGCTCGAGCTGATGACGGCCAGCCCCGGAATCGTCGCGAACTGCTTTTCCAACTGCAGCGCGACGGAGGTCGCCATCGTCTCCGGGCTCGCCCCCGGCAGCGCGGCGAAGACGTTGATGACGGGCGTGTTGTAGCTCGGCAGCGCGGCGACCGGAATGCGCCCGTAGGCGATCACGCCGGCGAGAACGATCGCCGCATTCAGCAACACCGTCATCACCGGACGGCGAATGAAGAGTTCGGAGAGGTTCATCGCAAGTTCAGGGCGAGAACCGCACCTGAGACGCCGCACCCTGCGGCGCGGCGACCGGCGTCGCGCGCGCCCCGCCGGCGGCCGCCGTGCGCGCCACATCGTTCGCGCCGGCTACAGCGCCGGACGCCGCGGCATCGGCTGCGCGCACGTGCACCGCGCTGCCCGGACGCAGGTTCTGCTTGCCTTCGACCACCACCGGCGTGCCGGCATCGATGCCGCTGACGGCCGCGAGGGTGCCCGCAGAGGCGATCAGATCCACCTCACGCTGCGCCACCTTGCCGTCGGCGCCGACGACGAACACCGTCTTCGCATCGGGCCCCTGAATGATCGCCGCCTGCGGAATCACGATCACGCCGGGCAGCGTGCGAACGACAAGCTGCACGCTGACGTAGGCGCCCGGCCACAGCAGATGCTGCTTGTTGTCGAACACCGCCTTTAACCGCACCGTGCCGGACGCGGCGTCGACCAGGTTGTCGACAAAGTCAAGCCTGCCGGTGAGCGACGCGCGGCCGTCGGGAAGTTCGGCGTCGACCGGCGCGTTGCCCGCTTTCAGCCCGGCGAGCACATCCTGCAGATTGCGCTGTGGCAGCGTGAAGCTGACCGCGATCGGATCGAGCTGCGTGATCGTCACGAGCGGCGCGCCGCTCGGCTGCACGTAGCTGCCTGCATAGACATCGATCGCGCCCGCGCGCCCCGCCGACGGCGCGACGATCCGGCTGTAGGAGAGCGCGACACGCGCCGCGGCGAGCGCCGCGCGGTCGGCGCTGACCACCGCGCGCTGGCCGTCGACGAGCGTGAGGTTGGTGTCGACCGCGCTTTGCGAAACGAACTTCTGGTTCAGCAGGTCGCGGCTGCGCGCAAGCTGGCGCTCGGCGTCGGCGAGCGCCGCCTGATCGCGCTCGAGTTGCGCCTGCGCCTTCGCGAGATTCGCCGCGTCGGCACGGTTATCGAGCGTGAAAAGCAGTTCGCCGGCCTTCACGAACTGGCCCTCTGTGATGTGGACCTTGTCGATCACGCTCGCGACCTGGGGGCGGATGTCGACCGTGTTGAGGGCCGTCACGGTGCCGGTCGTCGAGAGCGTTTCGGGCCAATCTCGGCGCTCGGCGACGAAGGTCGAGACGCTCACCGGGCCCTCGCCTGCGCCATGCGCGGTCAGCGCAGCGCCGCCACCGCCTGGCGCGGCGGACTTGCCGGACTGCGCCCGCCAGAGTCCAAGCGCCACGCCCGCGCCAAGCACGACGACAAGTCCCCAGAGGATCGGTTTGCGCATGGATGATCGGATTTCGGGCCGCGACGCGTAGTTTGCAGCAAACGCCGATCGCGGACGCTTGGTCGCCTTCAGGACTCGGGCGCGTGCGCCGACGTCCGGGTCGCAGGCTCAGACACCGAGCAGCGGAGCGAGTTCCTCGGGTCGGGCCGATAGATCGGCCGACTCGCCGGCCAGCACGATGAGACCCTTCTCCATCACCACCGCGAAGTCGGTATGCGCGAGCACCGCGCGGTAGTTGCGATCGACGATCAGCGTGCTGATGCCGCTGGCGCGGATGTCGCCGATGACGCGCCAGATCTCGGCGACGATCAGCGGCGCGAGGCCCTCGGTCGCCTCGTCGAGGATCACGAGGCTCGGATTGGTCATCAGCGCGCGGCCGATCGAGAGCATCTGCTGCTCGCCGCCCGAGAGCTGCTGCCCGCCGTGCGCGAGGCGCTCGGCGAGGCGCGGAAACGTCTCCATCACGCGCTCGAAAGTCCATTCGCGCCGGCCGTCGACGCCGGCGCGCGCGGTCATGATCAGGTTCTCGCGCACCGACAGGTTCGGGAAGATGCCGCGCCCCTCGGGCACGTAGCCGATCCCGAGGCGCGCCATGCGCTCGGGCGGCGAGCGCGTCATCTCGCGCCCCTGCCAATGCACCTGCCCGGCGGCGGCGGGCACGTAGCCCATCAGGGTGCGGATCAGCGTCGTCTTGCCCATGCCGTTGCGGCCGAGCAGCCCGACCGCGGCGTTCGCCGGGATCTTCAGGTCCACGCCTCGCAGGACGTGGCTTTCGCCGTAGTAGGCGTTGATGCCGCTCGCTGCGAGCAGCGCCGGATGCGGCGCGGCCTCAGCCATGGTCTTCACCCAGATAGGCGACGAGCACTTCCGGATGGGTGCGGATCACGTCCGGCACGTCGCTTGCGATGACCTCGCCGTTGACCATCACCGTGATCATGTCGGCGACCCGAAACACCGCGTCCATGTCGTGCTCGACGAGCAGCACGGCGTGCTCGCGCTTGAGATCCTGCAGCAGCGCGAGCATGCGCTCGGTCTCCTCGGCGCCCATGCCGGCCAGCGGCTCGTCGAGCAGCAGCACGCGCGGCGCCGTCGCGAGGCACATCGCGATCTCGAGCTGGCGCTGCTGGCCGTGGCTGAGCAGGCCCGCCGTGCGGTCGGCGAACGCGGCGAGCCCGGCCGCGGCGAGCGCCTGCTGCGCGACGGCGCAGCTTTTCGCGCAATGCGCCGCCGACTGCCAGACCTGAAACGGCCGCTGCAGTGCGGCCTGCGCGCACAAGCGCGTGTTCTCGAACACCGAAAGCGGCGGGAAGATCGTCGTGCGCTGGTAGCTGCGTCCGATACCTGCGCGGGCGCGCCGGGGCTGCGACCAGGCGGTCACGTCGACGCCGGCGAGCGCAATCCGCCCGTCGGTCGCAGCCAGTTCGCCCGATAGCATGTTGATGAGCGTCGATTTGCCGGCGCCATTGGTGCCGATCACCGCATGCAGCTCACCCGGGCGCAGCGCGAGCGAGACACGGCCGACCGCCGTCAGCCCGCCGAAGCGCCGCGTCAGCGAGTCGGCGCGCAGCAGCGGCTCAGCCATGGCGACCACCGGGTTTGGATGCACCCGGCTTCATCCGGCCCATCAACCCGATCAAACCCTTCGGCAGCCAGGCGACGAAGGCGATGATCGTCAGGCCGAGCGTGAGCTGCCAGTGGTCGGCCACGCTGCCCAGAAGCGCCGCGGACTGGAAGAACTCCCGCAGCAGCGTGAACGCGACAGCGCCGAGCACCGCACCGCGCAGACTGCCGATGCCGCCGAGGATGATCATCAGCAGCACCGCGCCCGATTCGTGCCACGACAGCAGTTCCGGGTTCACGGCACCGTCCTTCACCGCGAGCAGAAAGCCCGCGAGACCGGCCAGCGCGCCGGCGATCACGAATGCGGCGAGCTTGTAAGGGTAGGTCGCGAAGCCCGCCGCACGCATGCGCTGCTCATTGACGCGGATGCCGGTGAGCGCATGGCCGAAGCGCGAGCGCGCCAGCAGCGCGAGCAAGGCGTAGGTCAGGATCAGCGATACCGCGACCACGTAGTAGTAGTGCCGCTTGTCGTCGAGGTTGATCAGCGTGTTGCCGCCGATCTCGAGCACCGGCTTCGAGTACAGGAAGATGCCGTCGCTGCCGCCGCCCAATCCGGTATCGTGAAACACGAAGTACGCCATCTGCGCAAAGGCGAGCGTCACCATGATGAAGTAGATGCCCTTGGTGCGCAGGCTGAGTGCACCGACGAAGAGCGCGTAGCCCGCCGCCGCGGCGATCGCCGCTGGCAACAGCCAGACGAGCGATGCGGCACCGCCGTCGCCGGTGCCGAGCACCGCGACGTAGGCGCCGATGCCGAGAAAGGCGGCGTGGCCCAGGCTCACGAGGCCGGTCATGCCGACCAGGAGTTCGAGGCTCAAGGCGAAGATCGCGAAGATCGCGATCTTCACGACGAGGTCCTGCGTGTAGGGCGTGAGCACGAGCGGCAAGGCGAGCAGCACGCCGGCGGCGGCGAGCGGCAAGATCCAGGCCGGCGCCGAGGCAGACGCCGTGCCGACCTCGGGAGGCTCAGTAGCCACGGCGCATCAGCCCTTCCGGGCGCCAGACGAGGACGATCGCCATCAGCAGATAGACACCGATGCCGCTGAACTCGGCGAAGAACACCTTGCCGAAGGTATCGACGAAGCCGACCAGCAGCGAAGCGACGAGCGCGCCGCTGATCGAGCCGATGCCGCCGATGACGACGACGACGAAGCAGATGATGAGGACGCTGCCGCCCATGCCCGGGTAGACCGACGACAGTGGCGCGGCGATCATGCCAGCCAGCGCGGCCAGCGCGACGCCGCCCGCGAAGACGACGCGGTAGAGCAGTTTGATGTCGATGCCCAGGCCGCGCACCATGTCGCGGTTGCTCGCGCCGGCGCGGATCATCATCCCGAGGCGGGTTCGATTGACGACCCAGTAGAGCGCGATCGCGACGACGATGCAGGCGACCGACGCGAACACGCGGTACCACGGATACGACATCAGGCCGCCGAGCGCGAAGCTGCCGGTGAGCCACTGCGGCGCCTGCACGCCGTGCACGTCATTGCCGACGAGCAGGCTGCGCATCTCCTCGAAAACGAGGATCAACGCATACGTCATCAGCACCTGCTGCAGGTGGTCGCGCTGGTAGAGGTAGCTGAAGAACACCCACTCGAGAACGAAGCCGAACAGCGCCGAGAGCAGCACGCCGGTCGCCAGCATCAGCAGGAACTGCTGGCCGAAGTACGGCGCGAGGCTGAACGCGAGATACGCGCCGAGCATGTAGAAGCTGCCGTGCGCGAGGTTGATCACGCCCATGATGCCGAAGATCA
>CAZVNC010000117.1:0-7089 GCA_964628305.1 uncultured Ideonella sp. | reverse complement strand
CCGTCCTGCAGCAGCTGATGCGGGCCGAACTGCTTCTTGTAGGCCATCTTCGGGCTGCCTTCGATCCAGTAGCCGAGATAGACGTACGGCAGCTCGAGCATCCTTGTCTGCTCGATCTGCCACATCACGTTGAAGGTGCCGTAGCTCGTGTTCGGCTCGGGCTCGAAGAACGTGTAGACGGCCGAAAGCCCGTCGTTGAGGACGTCCAGAATCGAAACCATCTTCAACACGCCCGGGCCCTCCGGCGCCGGCTCGCGGAACTCGACGAGGCGCGAGTTGACGCGGCTTTGCAGCAGGAACTGCGTGTACTGGTCGATGCTGTCGTTGTCCATGCCGCCGCCGCTGTGGCGTCCCGCCTGATAGCGCAGGTAGAGCTGGTAGTGCTCGGGGACGAAGCACAGGCGCAGCACGCGCGCGCGCAGCCCGGCGTGGGCGCGCGCCGCGCGGCGCTGGCTGCGGTTCGGCTTGAAGTCGGTGACCGGCACGCGCAGCGGAACGCAGGCCCGGCAGCCGTCGCAATACGGCCGGTACGTGAACATGCCGCTGCGCCGAAAGCCGTTCGCGACGAGCCCCGAATAGACGTCGGCGTTGATCAGGTGACTCGGTGTCGCGACCTGCGAGCGCGCCATGCGCAGCGGCAGGTAGCTGCAAGGGTAGGGCGCCGTGGCGTAGAACTGGAGCGACGAGAGCGGCAGTTCCTTCGGGTGGGTCACGCGGCGAGATCCTCGGTCGGCATGCTCTGCGGCGCATCGCGCAGATGTTGCCAGTGCGAAACATGATAGACCCAATCGCTGACCGCCGGCCCCCGCACCCGCGGGGTGATCAGGCGTTCGAAATCGGCTCGTGCAATCTCACGCGCACCGAGCGACGCCAGGTGCTCGGTGCGTTGCTGGCAGTCGATCAGATCGATGCCGTTGGCGCGGCAAAAGCACACCAGCGCCGCAAGGGCGATCTTGGAGGCGTCGCTGCGGTGCGCGAACATCGACTCGCCGTAGAACATGCGGCCCAGGCAGACGCCGTACAAGCCGCCGGCGAGCCGGCCGTCGATCCAGGTCTCGAAGCTGTGCACCGCCGGCCACGCGCTGTAGGCGGCAATCATCGCGGGAACGATCCAGGTGCCGGCCTGGCCGTCGCGCGGCGTCGTCGCGCATGCGCGCAGCACGGCCTCGACCGCGCTGTCGATCCGCACCTCGCAGCCTGGCGTCGCGAGGAAGCGGCGGATCGTCTTGCGCAGCGATCGCGAGAGCGCGAACTCGGCGACCGGCAGCACCATGCGCGGATCGGGCGACCACCACAGCACCGGCTGGCCCTCCCCGTACCAAGGGAAGACGCCCTGGGTGTAGGCCTCGGCGAGCCTGCGCGATGTCAGCGATCCCCCCGCGGCAAGCAGGCCGGGGGCTTCGCTTTCGACGCCGAGCGCCTGCGACACCGGCGGCAGTGGCTGCTGCTCGTGCGCGAGCCAGGCGATCACGGCAGCCTCAGCTTGGAGCGTGTGCCGCTTCGGGTTGCGCCGCCGCAGCGCGCTCGCGCCGGGTCTCGGTCACGCCATTGCGCACCGCGACGAGCTCGGCGACGATCGCGACCGCGATCTCGGCCGGCGTGCGGCCGCCGAGGTTCAAGCCGATCGGCCCGCGCAGGCGCGCGATCTGCTCGGCCGACAAATCGAACATCGCGAGCCGTTCGCGGCGCTTGGCGTCGTTGCGCGACGAGCCGAGCGCGCCGACATAGAACGCGGGCGACCTGAGCGCCTCGAGCAGCACCAGGTCGTCGAGCTTCGGGTCGTGCGTGACGGCGATCACGGCGCACTGCGCGTCGAGCTGCATCTCCTGCGCGACATCGTCGGGCATCCCGGTGCGCAGGATCGAGCCGGGTACATCCCAGCCGCGATGGTATTCCTCGCGCGGATCGCAGCACGTGACTTCGAAATCGAGCGCCTGCGCGATCGGCGCGACGACGCGCGACAGCGCGCCGGCACCGATCAAGAGCATGCGCCAGCGCGGCCCGAACGGCGCGACGAGCGTCTTGCCGTCGTACCCGAAGCGCACCTGGCGGTCGGCGTGCTCGATACGCACCTGGCCGCTTGCGACATCGAGCCGGCGGACGACGAGTTCGTGCTTGTGCGTGCGCACTAGCACTTCGTCGATCCAGGCCGTGTCGACCAGCGGCTCCTGCAGCAGGCGCAGATTGCCGCCGCACGGCAAGCCAAAGCGTGCCGCCTCTTCGTTCGAAACGCCGTAGACAACGATAGCCGGCGTGGCGGTGCGTTCGCCGTGGCGGACGCGGTCGATCAGGTCGTCCTCGACACAACCGCCCGACACCGAGCCCACGACCTGCGCGTCGGCGCAGATCGCGAGCAGGGCGCCCGGCTGGCGCGGCGCCGAACCCCAGGTTTCGACGACCGTGACGAGCCAGACGTCATGTCCCGCGGCGCGCCAGTCGCGCGCCTGCGTCAACACTTGCAGATCGAGGCTGTCCATGCTCTATGCGAAACCCAAGTGGTCCGCGCCGGCTGTCCCGCTACGAGCGCCGCCCGCCCGTCTTTGGAGCGGGCTTCGCCGGTGCGGCTTGCTCGAGACCCTCCGACATGCCGATCAGCACGCCGCTGACGAGCGTGGCGTAGCTCTCCATCATCGCCTGTGCCGCGCGCAGCCCGGTCGCGCGCCCGTCGCGCATTGCGGTCTGGGCCTGCGCGAGCATCTGCTCGACGGTCTGGCTCGCCTGCACACCGGTGCTCGTGCCCTTGACCTTCATCGATTCGAGCACATGGTCCCACGGGCCCTTGATCGGTGTGTCGAGCCCCTGCACCGCCTTGCCGACCGCGCCAAAGAACATGTCTTCCATCTTCTCGAGGTTGTCGAGCGCGCCCTTCATCTGCTTGCCCTGGATGTCGACGCCCTGGCTCACGAACTGCTCGAGCGCCTTGCGCTGCGCCTCGACCGTCTTCAGGAGCGCGGCGTCCATGCCGGCGAAGGCCTGGCCGAGCAGGGCCTCGACGTCGGGCATCGGCAGCTTGCTCTCGGCGGCGCCGGCCGAGGCTGCCTGCGTCACGGCGGCGAGCACGCTGCGGATGTTGGCGAGCGTCAACTCGCGGCCCTGAAGCGCCTTCAGCGTCGCTTCGCTGACCGCCTGGCGTACTGCCGCGCCCTGCTTGGCGCTTGCCTGCGAGAACTGGGTGATGAGTGCATCCTGATCGATACCGGCCTTGAACATCGTCTTCTCCTTGTGTTGGTGGGTGGTCTGTCCGGGGCTCACTGCATGTGCTGGCCGCCGTTGATCGCGATGTTGGCGCCGGTCACGAAGGCCGCTTCTTCGGACGCCAGATAGATGATCAGCCCCGCGACTTCCTCGGGCTTGCCGAGCCGGCCGACCGGAATCTGCGGCAGGATTTTCGAGTCGAGGATGTCCTTCGGGATCGCCGTCACCATCTTGGTGCCGATATAGCCCGGCGAGATCGTGTTGACGGTAACGTTCTTCTTCGCCACCTCGAGCGCGAGCGCCTTCGTGAAGCCGTGCACGCCGGCCTTTGCGGCCGAATAGTTGGTCTGCCCGAACGCGCCCTTCGATCCGTTCACCGACGAGACGTTGATGATGCGGCCCCAGCCGCGCTCGGTCATGCCGTCGGCGACCTGCTTGGTCATGTTGAACAGGCTGTCGAGGTTGGTGCGCAGCACCGCGTCCCAGTTCACCTTGTCCATCTTCTTGAACGTCATGTCGCGCGTGATGCCGGCGTTGTTGACAAGGATGTCGATCGGGCCGATCCTGGCCTGCACTTCGGCCACGGCGCGGGCGCAGGAATCGATGTCGGCCACATCACACTCTACGGCGACGAAATCGTAGCCGCGCCCCTTCATCTCGGCGACCCACTGCTCATGCTTGGTATTGCCAGGTGAGTACGTCACCGCGACCTTGTAGCCGTCATCGGCCATCTTGGTCGAAATCGTCTCGCCGAGGCCTCCCATGCCGCCGGTGACGAGCACGGTTCTCTTGGTGTGGGACATCTCCTGTCTCCTCGAGGTTGTGACGGGGCTTCGATATTAGGCCAAAGTTGGCGTGAACCGAAGTTCGTTGCGCGGCAGCGTCCGAGCTTCGGCTGAGGTTGCTCAATGCTTCGCGGATCCGCGCCAGCGGCCCCGGTCGCGACACGCCATCGCGGGCCGCCCGTCGGTGGGTCGGCGCATGGCTCAATCGAACATGATCATGCCGCGCGCGTTGCGCCCGTTGGCAAGGTCGTCGAACGCCTGCGGCGCCTCGTCGATCCGGTAGCGCTGCGTGATCAGTTCGTCGAGCTTGAGCCGTCCGGCGCGGTACAGCGACAGGATGCGCGGGAAATCGTCGCGCGGGCGGCCCGAGCCGAAGTAGCTGCCGGTGACGGTCTTTTCCTCGAACGAGAAGGTGCTCGTTCGAAGCAGCGTCTCATCCTTGGGCCGGGCGATGCCGACCATCACCGCCGTTCCGCCCTTGCGCAACGCGCCGTACGCCTGGGCGAGGAGCGCGCCTTGGCCGACGCACTCAAATGCATAGTCCGCGCCGCCGCCGGTGAGCTTGCGCAGCGTCTTGACGACGTTCTCCTCGCGGCCGGAGTTCACGGTGTGCGTCGCGCCGAAGACGCGGGCGGTCTCTAGCTTGCTGTCGCTGAGGTCGACGGCGACGATCATCGCCGCGCCGGCCAGGGCGCAGCCCTGGATCGCGTTCAGGCCGACGCCGCCAGCGCCGAACACGATCGCAATCGACCCCGGCTCGACCTTGGCCGTGTTGCATGCGGCACCGACCCCCGTCATGACGCCGCAGGAGACGAGCGCGCAGCAGTCGAGCGCCACCTCGTGGCCGACCTTGACGAGGTTGTCGGTATGCAGCGTCGCGTATTCGGCCATCACGCCGCAGCCCGAGAACACGTTCAGCGGTTTGCCCGCCGCATCGGTCGTGCGCACGCTGCCGTCGGGCAGCGTGAAGAGCGTCTTCGCCGCTTGATCGCACAACTGCGGCCGGCCGGTGACGCAGTAGCGGCACTTGCCGCACATGCTGACGAAGGAGCTGATCGCCGCGTCGCCGACCGCGAACTCCGTCACTCCCTCGCCGACCTGGACGACGATGCCGGCGCCCTCGTGGCCGAGGACGAGCGGCGGCGGGAACGGAATCGTGCCGTTCGTCGCCGACAGGTCGCTGTGGCACACGCCGCAGGCGGCCAGCTTGATCATCACTTCGCCCCGCCGCGGCGCCTCGACGACGATGTCTTCCACAACCACCGGCCGGTCGAGTTCGCGGCAGACGACGGCACGGGCTTTCTGGTTCATGGACGAATTCCTGGTTTCGGGGCGTGGTGTAAGCGTGGGTAATGCTCGCAGCTCTTATCATGCCTGCCGGCGCCGCGCGGCAGATGCGAGACGCATTCTTCCATGAACCACGACACTCACCTTCAGACAGGACAACACCGATGAGCATCGATTTCAAGGGCCGGGTCGCGATCGTCACCGGCGCAGGGGGCGGCGTTGGCCGCGCCCACGCACTCGCGCTCGCCGCGCGCGGCGCACGCGTCGTCGTGAACGATCTGGGCGGCGCGCGCGACGGCAGTGGCGGCTCGGTGAGCGCGGCCGAGGCGGTTGTCGCCGAAATCCGGGCCGCCGGCGGCGAGGCGATCGCGAACGGCGCCTCGGTGACCGATTTCGACGCCGTGCAGGCGATGGTCGCGCAGGCGATGGATACCTGGGGCCGGGTCGACGTGCTCGTCAACAACGCCGGCATCCTGCGCGACAAGACCTTCGCGAAGATGGATCTGGCGGACTTTCGCCTCGTCGTCGAAGTGCACCTGATGGGCGCGGTGCACTGCACGAAGGCGGTGTGGCCGATCATGCAGGCGCAGAAGTACGGCCGCATCGTGATGACGACCTCGTCCACCGGCCTGTACGGCAACTTCGGCCAGACCAACTACGGTGCGGCCAAGCTCGCCCTCGTCGGCCTGATGCAGACGCTCGGGCTCGAAGGCGAGAAGCACGGCATCCGCGTCAACTGCCTCGCGCCGACCGCCGCGACGCGCATGACGCAGGATCTGATGCCGCAGAGCGTGCTCGACGCGCTCGGCCCCGAGGCCGTCGTGCCGGCGATGCTCGTCCTCGCCTCCGAAGGCGCGCCGACGCGCACCATCTTGTGCGCCGGCGCCGGCAGCGTCGAGGCGGCGCACATCACGTTGACGCAGGGAGCGTGGATCGGCCTCGACGCCCAAGCCCCGGAGCGGCTCGCGAAGGTGCTGAGCGACGTGACCGATCGCGAGGACGAGATCGTCCCCGAGAACGGTTCCGCGCAGGGCGCGCACGAGTTGGCGCGCGCGCTGGCGAATACCGACAAGACGGCGGCCTGAAGGCTGACGCGCCGCGTCGGGCGGTGCCCGGCGCGGTCTGCTAGGTGCGCCGCTTGCTCCGCAGGCTCGGCGCATCAGAGACCACGCGCACGTCATGGGTTGCGTTCGGAGATATAAGGCACCTCCGCTGCGCGCGCACGCGCCAGGAAGTTGCGGTCAGGCCCACTCCTTCTCTGGGCTCGTGCACCACAGCGCCATCGCCCGGTCGCTCGATGACCAAGGCGTTCGCTTCATGGCGCATCGACAAGAGGAGCAAGAAGTGAGTTGCATGAAGTCGCTTCGGGCGGCCGCGGCACTCGCGCTGGGCAGTCTGCTGATGCTCGCTGCGGGCTCGTCGCTCGCCCAGCCCAAACCCAATATCCTGCTCATCGTCTCCGACGACACCGGATATGGCGACCTCGGGCCCTACGGCGGCGGCGTCGGACGCGGTATGCCGACGCCGAGCATTGACCGCATGGCGGCCGAAGGCATGACCTTCTTCTCGTTCTACGCGCAGCCCAGTTGCACGCCGGGGCGCGCCGCGATGCAGACCGGGCGCATCCCCAACCGCAGCGGCATGACGACCGTGGCCTTCCAGGGCCAGGGCGGCGGGTTGCCGGCCGCCGAATGGACGCTCGCCTCGGTGCTGAAGCAGGGCGGCTACCAGACCTATTTCACCGGCAAGTGGCACCTTGGCGAGGCTGACTACGCGCTGCCCAACGCGCAGGGCTACGACGTGATGAAGTACGTCGGCCTGT
>CAZVNC010000116.1:0-7116 GCA_964628305.1 uncultured Ideonella sp. | reverse complement strand
GAAGGAACGGTAGACGGAGGCGAAGCGCACGTAGGCGACCTTGTCGATGCGCTTCAACTCGCGCATCACGAGTTCGCCCAGGCGCGTGCTGGTCACCTCGCGCGCGCCGCTCGTGAGCAGCTTGTCCTGGATGCGCTCTATGGCCGCGTCGACCTGCTCGACGCTGACCGGGCGTTTTCGCAGTGCGAGTTGCATCGAGCCGCGCAGCTTGGCAAGCTCGAAGTCCTCGCGCGTGCCGTCCTTCTTGACGACCGACGGCAGCGTGATCTCGGCCCGCTCGTAGGTCGTGAAGCGCTTGTCGCACTTCTGGCAGCGGCGCCGGCGACGCACGACGTCGCCCTCGTCCGACTCGCGCGTCTCGACGACCTGGGTTTCGTCGTGGCTGCAGAACGGGCAGCGCATCGCGGCCGCCGCTGGTGCGGGCTAGCGGTAGACCGGGAAGTCGCGCGTCAGCACCGCGACCTTGGCGCGCACCGCGGCAAGATTCGCCTCGTCGTGCGGCTTGTCGAGGACGTCGGCGATCAGGTTCGCCGTCTGGCGAGTCTCGCCTTCGCCGAAGCCGCGCGTCGTCAGCGCCGGCGTGCCGAGGCGGATGCAGCTCGTCACCATCGGCTTCTGGGGGTCGTTCGGGATGCCGTTCTTGTTGCACGTCATGTGCGCCAGCCCGAGCGCCGCCTCGGCGTCCTTGCCGGTCAGGAACTTCGGGCGCAGGTCGACGAGCATCAGATGGCTCTCGGTGCGGCCGCTGACGATGCGCAGGCCGCGCTCGATCAGGGTCTGGGCCATGACGATCGCGTTCCTGGCCACCTGCTGCTGGTAGGTCTTGAATGCGGGCTGCAGCGCCTCCTGGAAGGCGACTGCCTTGGCCGCGATCACGTGCATCAGCGGCCCGCCCTGGATGCCGGGGAAGATCGCGCTGTTGATTCTCTTGGCGACGTGATCCTTCATCAGGATGATGCCGCCGCGCGGCCCGCGCAGGCTCTTGTGCGTCGTCGACGTGACGGCGTCAGCGAACGGCACCGGGTTCGGATACTCGCCGGCCGCGATCAGACCGGCGTAGTGCGCCATGTCTACCATCAGGTAGGCGCCGACATCCTTCGCGATGCTCGCGAAGCGCTCGAAGTCGATGCGCAGGCTGTAGGCCGATGCGCCGGCGATGATCAGCTTGGGTTTGTGCTCGCGCGCAATGCGCAGGACGGCGTCGTAGTCGATCGCCTCTTTGGCGTCGAGCCCGTAGCTGACGACCTTGAACCACTTGCCGCTCATGTTGAGCGCCATGCCGTGCGTCAGATGGCCGCCTTCGGCGAGGCTCATGCCCATCACCGTGTCGCCCGGCTGGAGCAGGCCGAAGAAGACGGCCTGGTTGGCCTGCGAGCCGGAATTCGGCTGGACGTTGGCGTGCTCGGCGCCGAAGAGCCGCTTCACGCGGTCGATTGCGAGCTGCTCGACGACATCGACGTTCTCGCAGCCGCCGTAGTAGCGCTTGCCGGGATAGCCTTCGGCGTACTTGTTCGTCAACTGGCTGCCCTGCGCCGCCATCACGGCCGGCGAGGCGTAGTTTTCCGAGGCGATCAGCTCGATGTGGTCTTCCTGGCGCCGGTTCTCGGCCTGGATTGCGGTCCAGATTTCAGGGTCGATCTTGGCAAGGGTGGATTGGGTGCGGTCGAACATGCTGGCAGTCCTCTTCGGAGTGGAAGACCCATGACGACACGGCATGGGGTCGTCACGGGCTGCCCAGGCGAACGGCGGATCGGCGGCGGGCCGTCCGCGCTCCCCGGTGGTTCACCACCTCGGGCCCGCTGTGGCAGGGCCTTGTCGCCAGTCGCGCGGCGTTCGAAGTGTAGCGCCGTCGACGCGGCGGTTCGCTGCGCCGGCAGTGTGCCTGCCCGGTGTCAGCGGGCCAGGGCGACGAGCTGCGGTTGCGCGGCGGCGCCGAGCTGGACCGGAGCCGGCTCGCCGGGCTTGATCGCTTCCGCGGGCGGTTCGGCGGGCACGACGACCGGGGTCGCGACGACCGTCGTCGCGCGAATCGTTGCCGGCACCGACTTGCCGCCCGCGACCTTCTTCAGATAGTCCTGCTCGGCGAGCACCTTGCTTGCGTAGCCGTTGTCGCTCGCCTGATTGCCGGCGCCGACGTAGTAGCGCAACCCGGCTTCGACGCTGCCGGCGCGCTGGATGCACTCCTTCAGGACCTGTACGCCGACCTTCAGGTTGGCGACCGGGTCGAACGCGGCAAGGATGCCGCCGTAGCGTTCGTACTTCTCGTCGTGCACGCGCGTCATCACCTGCATCAGGCCCTGGGCGCCGACCGGGCTTTGCGCAAACGGGTTGAAGCTGGACTCGATCGCCATGATGGCGAGGATCAGCGTCGGATCGACGCCCACTTTCGGGCCGACGGCCCACGCCTCTTGCACGAGGCGGCTGACGGGTTCCGGCGCGACCTTGTAGCGGCGCGCGAGCCAGATCGCCACCGCGGCCTGCTGGCGCGTCAGGTCCTTCGGGTGGGTGGCAGTCGCCCGGATCACGGCGTCGGGCTCGGCGAGCGCTGCGGCCGTCAGTTCGGCCGGATCGGTGCGCTGCTCCTGGCGTGCCTGCAGCCAGTCGAGGGCCTCGGTCTCGATGCTGTGGCGCAGATCCGCCTTGCCGGCCACGAAGGCCGCGGCGGCGACGACGATCAAGCCGACGAGCGCGAGGCTGTTGTGGCTGACTTCCAGCAGACCGTTGCCAACGTCGCGCAGGAACACCGACGCCGAATCGGCGCAGGCCCTGCCCACCGCGCGGGCCTTGATGAATAGTTGCTTTCGATGCGTTGCCATGCTGGCGACTCCTTTCGAATCCGCTACCTGCCGTGCCGACCCATGGAGAGGCCGATACGGGGTGGCGGTGATAATCCGGAAGTCCGAACCGCGACGGCGCAAAGAGCGGGAATGAACCCGGCTGTCAGCGCCACCGTGGCTGCTCGGTCTCCCCAACGCAGAGCCGAGGCAGGCTTCCGCGGATGAGGGTAATCCCTGAGTTGGGACAAAACTGGCCGAATTCTGAAAGACAAATCATAACGGGTCAATACTTAAGAATTGCACTCTAATAACTAATAAGTATGAAATACGGCGACCTCCGCGACTTCGTCGCCGGCCTCGAATCGGCTGGAGAACTGCTGCGGGTCGCAGAACCAGTCTCGGCGCGGCTCGAGATGACCGCGCTCAGCGATCGGGTACTACGGGTCGGCGGCCCGGCGCTGCTGTTCGAGCGGCCCGCGGGTTACAAAATTCCGGCCTTGACAAACCTGTTCGGAACGCCATCGAGGGTCGCACGGGGCATGGGCGCGCCGGACGTGAGCGCGCTGCGTGACATCGGCCGCGTGCTCGCCAGCCTGAAGGAACCCGATCCGCCGAAGGGTCTGAAGGACGCCGCAAAGCTGCTGCAGATGGCGAAGGCGCTGTGGGACATGAAGCCGGCGACGGTGCGCCGAGCGGTGTGCCAGGAAGAGGATCTGGTCGGCAACGAAGTCGATCTGGCGCAACTTCCGGTCCAGACCTGCTGGCCGGGGGACGCCGGCCCGCTCATCACTTGGGGCCTCGTCGTGACGCGCGGGCCGCAGTCGGTCGCCGCGCCGCGCAGGCGACAAAACCTCGGCATCTACCGCCAGCAGGTGATCGGCCGGCGCCAAGTCGTGATGCGCTGGCTCCCGCATCGGGGCGGCGCGCTCGACTTCCGGGATTTCACGCTCGCCCATCCCGGCCGGCCGTTTCCGATCGCGGTCGCGCTCGGCGCCGACCCGGCGACGATGCTCGGCGCCGTCACGCCCGTGCCGGACACCTTGTCCGAGTATCAGTTTGCCGGGCTGCTGCGCGGCAGCCGAACCGAGCTCGCCGATACCGGCGTCGGTGAAGAAGGGTTCGCGCTGCAGGTGCCGGCGCGTGCCGAGATCGTTCTCGAAGGTTCGATCCCAGCCGCTGCGGCGGGCTTTGTCGGCGAGAGCGAACACGGCGTCAGACTGCGCGAACAGGGCGGCTATCTGCACGCCCTCGAGGGCCCATTCGGCGACCACACCGGCTACTACAACGAGCAGGACTGGTTCCCGGTGTTCGAGATCGACCGTCTCACGCGGCGGCGCGACCCGATCTATCACTCGACCTACACCGGCAAGCCGCCGGACGAGCCGGCGGTGCTCGGCGTGGCCTTGAACGAAGTCTTCGTCCCGATCCTGCAGAAGCAGTTCGCCGAGATTGTCGATTTCTACCTGCCGCCCGAGGGCTGCAGCTACCGGATGGCGATCGTCTCGATCCGCAAGAGCTATCCGGGGCACGCAAAGCGGGTGATGTTCGGCATCTGGAGCTTTCTGCGCCAGTTCATGTACACGAAATTCATCGTCGTCACCGACGACGACGTCAACATCCGCGACTGGCGGGAGGTGATCTGGGCGATCACCACCCGCGTCGACCCGATGCGCGACACGACGCTCGTCGCGAACACGCCGATCGACTACCTCGACTTTGCGTCCCCGGTGAGCGGCCTGGGCGGCAAGCTGGGGCTCGATGCGACGAACAAATGGCCCGCCGAGACGGCGCGCGAATGGGGCCGCCCAATTGCGATGGACGCCGGAGTCGAGCGGCGCGTGGCGGACGTGTTCGACCGCCTGATGCGCCAGTCCGAATCGACGCGCCTGCCTGACAAGCTCAGCTGAGCCGCCGCGTGCGTTGAACCTAGATTCGGCAGTTGACCGCTTTCCTCCGCCGGCTGCACCGCATAAATACTGACGGTTGCGGCCACAGCCGCTTTCGCCACTTGGATGAGAGCGCTACGCACCCGATCGAGCCGCGCTGCGACGCGCTGGCTGCGTTGCTCCTCCTCGCGGGCACGAGCCCGCAGCGTCCAGCCCAAGCGAAGCGCAGGGCACGCCTGCGCCTGGCCTTGCCAGCACGCCGCGTCGCAGCCTGCTCAGGCGCGTCCAACTGCCGAATCTAGGTTGATTCGCCGGCAGCGAATCCGGCTTGTATTTCAACCCGGCACACCGAGTGCGACGAAGTGAAGCACCCATTCGTGAGCCGGATCGGCGCCAACCAGCGCCGCAGCCTTGTCGTCGTAGAAGGCGCCCACCGAACATGCCGCGAGGCCGCGCGCGCCGGCGACGACCTTCGCATTCGGCTGCTCAGCACTTTCGCTTGTCAACCGGGCTCGACAGGATTATTCTGGCTCTGCCTGCACGCAGGCATCCAAGCTGGCGCAGTCCCTGCGCTACAGGAGCCCCGGACCCAACATCCTCTGGAGCCCCGGATCGGTGGCGTCAGCCACCAGCCCCTCCCGCCGCTTCGCCGGTTGGGAGGGGTTTCTAATTGGTGGCTTGCCTTCGTGCCGACCGCCGGTTCGAGGCGGATCGACGTTCAGTGCGGCGTCGATGAGCGGGCTGTCAGTCGCCTGCCAGCCTCGCGAGTCCTTCGCGCAGGACGTAGCGCACGCGCTCGAAGCCTTCGGCGCTCGGAATCCAGTCGACCGCGCCGCCGCGGGTGAGTGGCGCGAGATCGATCGGGGCGGCGATGAATTCGATCTTGCCGCCGGCCGCGGCGTTGAACAGGCGCAGCGCGCGCGGCATGTGCCAGGCATGGGTAACGAGGACGGCACGCCTTACGCCGGCCTGCTCGAGCAGCGCCACGCTGCGGATCGCGTTCTCGCGCGTGTCGCGCGAGTCGTCTTCGGTCCACTTCAGCGGCAGGCCGAAGTCCTTCGCTGCGACGTGTTCGGCGACTTCGGCCTCGGTCGGCCCGCTCCTGTCGCCCCAGCCGACGCCACCCGAGAAGCCGAGCGTTGCGCCGGTCTCGCGCGCAAGCCAGACGCCGTAATGCAGGCGTTCGAGCGACCTTGGCCGCAAGGTAGAGCGTCCGTATTCGGGTGCGAACGCGTCGCGCCCGCCGCCGAGGACGACGATCGTGAGCGGCTGGCGCGCCTTCACGTCCGCCTTCAATTGGGCGATCGCATCCGCGCTCAGTGCCGGCGGCGAACGCACCAGGTACTGCGTCAGCAGCGCGCCGACGCCGTTGCAGGCCGTCAGCCAGATGCCCACCGTGCCGATCAGCACGAACAGCCAGCCGAGGCCGCGGCGCGGCAGGATGAGGCGCGCGCCGATCAGGATCAGCAGCAGCAACGGCACCGGCGGCAGGGCGAGCGCCGTCAGGACCGGCTTCCACGATTCAATGCCGAGGAGGGAGAACAGTTCGTTCAAGATGGGCCGACAGCGACGGGTCGCGCGCAACGTACGGTGGGCGCGATTGTGCCGCAGGGCATTACATTGCCGGTCTGTCGGTTGCAAAAGGATGCATGCGATGAGCGAAGTCACACCACCCCCCGCCGCGCGCGACGCCGCGCTGCTGCGCCGCACGTTGATCCGCAATTTCGACGACGCGCCGAAGACGCTCGAGCAGCGTGCGCCGCTCTACGAGAGTCTTTGCGCCCGGCTCGGCGAAGGCACGGCGGCCGGCAAGCTCGGCATCAGCATCGATATCGTCGCGCCCGGCAAGCGCAGTTGCCCCTATCACTTCCACTACGCACAGGAAGAGGCCTTCGTCGTTCTCGAGGGCGAAGGAATGCTGCGCGTCGCCGGCCAGATGCTCGCGCTGCGGGCCGGCGACATCGCCTTCATCCCGCCCGGGCCAGACTACCCGCACCAGATCATCAACACGTCGGATGCGCCGCTGAAGTACCTGTCGATCAGCACCCGCGACAGCCCCGAGGTCGTCGTCTACCCCGATTCCGACAAGTACCTGCTGACGGCGCGGCACGATGCGAGCGCGCACCGCTTCGGCGCGATGCACCGCGCGAGCGACGATCTCGACTACTGGGATGGCGAGCCGTGACGTGACTGCGCGGCGCGTGCTGCGCTCGCCGCTCTCAAGCAAATGTGGCTCTGCCACTTTGCTTGATCCCCCACGGGGGGCGGGCCGGGCCGCCGGCCCGGCCCTGGGGGCGCTCAGACGGCTAGCAGTTCGACCTCGAACATCAGCGTCGCGTTGGGCGGAATCACGCCGCCCGCACCGCGCGCACCGTAGCCGAGCGCGGCCGGGATGACGAGCACGCGCGTGCCGCCGACCTTCATGCCCTGCACGCCTTCGTCCCAGCCGCGGA
>CAZVNC010000115.1:0-7116 GCA_964628305.1 uncultured Ideonella sp. | reverse complement strand
TCAACGAACCCTATCGGATGTTCACGAGCCGCGCCGAATACCGCCTGCAACTGCGCGAGGACAACGCCGACCTGCGCCTGACCGAGGTGGGCCGCAAACTCGGGCTGGTCAACGACGCGCGCTGGGACACCTTTTGTCGCAAGCGCGACGCTGTTTCACGTGAAACAGAGCGCCTGTCGCGAACCTGGGTCGGGCCGGCCTCGCTCCCCTCAGAAGCGGCGCTGCACCTGCTCGGCAAACCGCTCGAACACGAGTACCGGCTGATCGATCTGTTGCGGCGGCCTGGTGTCGGCTTTGATCAGGTCGCCAGCATCGCCGAAGTTGCGCAGCCGCAGGAGGCAGTGACGCGCCGTGCCTTGCACGCCGAGTTGGGTCCAGCCCTCGCCGAATCCGTCATCGAGCAGGTCGAGGTCGGCGTCAAGTACGCAGGCTACATCGCCAAGCAGAACGAGGGAGTCGATCGCGCGGCGCACTACGAGGGGCTGCGCCTGCCGACGGACTTCGACTACGCCGGTGTGAGCGCACTGTCGTTCGAGGTGCGCCAGCGGCTGAACCAGCATCGGCCCGAGACGCTCGGCCAAGCCGCGCGGCTGCCCGGCGTGACGGCGGCGGCGATTTCGCTCTTGCTGGTCCATCTGAAGAAGCGCAGCCTGGCGGCAGCCGCGTCGACGGCAGTTGATCCGGCGCGGCGCGATGCCGCCTGAGCGCAGCCGGCTGATCGACGGCGCCGCCGCGCTCGGTCTCGCTCCGAGCAGCGGACAGATCGACACGTTGCTCGCCTACCTCGAGCTGCTCGCCAAATGGAACCGCATATACAACCTGACCGCGATTCGAGACCCGGCGCGCATGCTCGATCAGCATCTGCTCGACAGTCTGAGCATCATCGCGCCGTTGTGCCGCTGGTCCGAGGGCAACGCCAAGCGCGTGCTCGATGTCGGTAGCGGCGCCGGATTGCCCGGGGTCGTGATCGCCACGCTGATTCCCGCATTCGACGTCACGTGCGTCGATGCGGTCGGCAAGAAGGCGAGCTTCGTTCAGCAGGCGGCGGCGGTACTCGATCTGCGCAATCTGCATGCGCGCCACGCGCGGGTCGAGTCGCTCGTTGGCGAGTCGTTCGACCTGATCACATCGCGCGCCTTCGCCACGCTGGCGGAATTCACCGCACTGACGCGCCATCTGCTTGGCCCAGGCGGGGCGTGGCTCGCGATGAAGGGAAAGCATCCGACGAACGAGATCGGCGCGCTGCCCGCGTCGATCACTGTGTTTCACGTGGAACAGGTGCACGTCCCTGGGCTCGATGCGGACCGCTGCTTGGTCTGGATGCGGCCGGACTGAACGAGGGCATCGACCGGCAGCGACTGCCCCTACACTTCAGCAAGGGGAGGAGAGGTAATGTTCGGCGTGACAGACTACAACGCGTTCTGCGTCGCGATCTTGGTTTTTCTCGCGTTGCCCGGGCCAGGTACCTTCGCGTTGCTGCTGTCCACTGGCAAGGGCGGTTTCAAGGGCGGTGCGCAAGCGACCTTCGGCCTGATCGCCGGCGACCAGGTGCTGCTGTGGCTGGCGGTAGGCGGCGTCGCGGCACTGCTCGCGGCGCATCCATCGGCCTTCCAGGCGGTGCAATACGGCGGCGCGGCCTATCTGGCATGGATCGGGGCGAGGCTTGTCTTTGCCCGCGAGGGCCGCTCGGCGCCGGTCCACATCGAGCCTGGGCGCTACGCTGGACAGGCATTCCTGATCACGCTCTTGAACCCGAAGGCGATCGTGTTCTACATGGCGTTCTTTCCGCTTTTCATCGATCCGGCGACGCACCGCGGCGGACTCACCTTTGCCGTCATGGCGGCGACGATCGCGGCGCTGACCGCTGCCTATTGCCTGACGCTCTGCGCGTTCGCCAGGGTCGTCGCGGTGCAGGTGAAGGCGCATCGCGGCCTCGCGCGCTGGATGGAGCGCCTTGCAGGCGTCTTTCTCGTCGGCTTCGGCATCCGCCTCGCGGGCCACTGACCCATGGCCAGGATATTCTGCGTCGCAAATCAGAAGGGTGGCGTCGGCAAGACAACAACGACCGTGAACCTCGCCGCCGGGCTTGCTCAACTCGGTCAGCGCGTGCTGGTGGTCGATCTCGATCCGCAGGGCAACGCCACCATGGGGTCCGGCGTTGACAAGCGCTCACTTACGTTGAGCGTCTACGACGTCCTGATCGAGAGTGCCACGATCGCCGAGGCGCGCGTCGCAAGTCCGCGCGGCGGCTTCGACCTGCTCGGCGCGAACCGCGAACTCGCCGGCGCCGAAGTCGAACTCGTCGGACTGGAGCGCCGCGAAAGGCGTCTCGAGGGGGCGCTGTCGGCAATCGACGCCGAGTACGACTTCGTGCTCATCGATTGCCCGCCGTCGCTCAACCTGCTGACCTTGAACGGCCTGTGCAGCGCGCACGGCGTGGTGGTGCCGATGCAGTGCGAGTACTTCGCGCTCGAAGGCCTCTCCGACCTCGTCAACACGATCAAGCAGGTGCATGCGAACCTGAACCCCGATCTGCGAATCATCGGACTGCTGCGCGTCATGTTCGATGCCCGCATCACCTTGCAGCAGCAGGTCAGCGAGCAACTCAAGTCGCACTTCGGCGACAAGGTCTTCGACACCGTGATTCCGCGCAACGTGCGGCTCGCCGAAGCGCCAAGCTACGGCCTGCCGGGCGTCGTCTTCGATCCGGCGTCGAAGGGCGCGCTTGCGTTCAAGGCGTTCGCCGGCGAGATGGTCGAGCGCATGCGCGCGATGTAGCAGCGCAGGCATGGACCCTCGCACCGAGAGCCGGCACCGGCGCATCGAGGATGCGAGCCTGAACGCCAGCGCGCCGCCGCAACAGCGCGTGCTCGATGGCTGGTTGCTGCGCTTTTCGCGCGCCAAGGCCAAGCGTGCGCGCTGCATCAACGCGATCTGCGCCAGTCGGATGCCGCTGGCCTAAAAGCTGGCGCTGTGCGAGCAGGCCTACGCCGATGCCGGGCTGCCGATGATCCTTCGCGTCACGCCTTTCGGTGAACCGGACGACCTCGACGCCCGGCTTGATGCGGCCGGGTTGGCCGCTTTCGACGACACGCGGGTGATGTGGCTGCCGCGGCTCGACGCGATCGCCGAACCGGCCTCGTTCCCGCTGCGCGCTGTCTCCGGCGACGAGTACGCTCTCGCTGTCGGCGACCTGCGTGGCACGCTCCCCGACCGGGTCGAGGCGCACGCCGTGCGGCTGCGGCTCTCGCCGGTTCCCTATCGCGGATTCGTTCACGAACGCGATGGGCGCATCGTCGCCTGCGGCCAATTCGCGCTCGAAGGGACGATCGTCGGGCTGTACGACGTCTTCACCGCCTCGAACGCGCGCCGCCAAGGGTTGGCGCACGCCATGTGCGCACACCTGCTGCGGCTTGCGCAGGATCTGGGCGCGCGAACCGCATACCTTCAGGTCGACGCCGAGAATCGCGCCGCGCGCGGCGCCTATGCGCGCCTCGGCTTCACCGACGCCTACGCATATCACTACCGGTCACGAGCAGCGACGCAGGCGTGAACGACGCGCAACGCAGGCGCCTACAGCCCGAGCCCCTCGTCCACCCCGAGGTGCACGTTCATCGCCTGCACCGCGGCGCCGCTGGCGCCCTTGCCCAGGTTGTCCAGGCGTGCGACCAGGATCGCCTGGCTGTCGCTCGCGAAGACGAAGATGTCGACGCGGTTCGTATCGTTGGAAGCCATCACGTCGAAAAAACCGCTCTCCAGCGTCGCTGGATCCGACATCGGCATGACGCGGATGAACCGCTCGCCCGCATAGCGCTGCTCGAACGCGCGCTGGATCGCAGGGCCGTCGCTGCCCGCCGCAAGCACGCTGAAATGCAGCGGCACCGAGACCGCGAGCCCCTTGTAGAAGCTGCCGACGATCGGCATGAAGAGCGGCTTCGTGCGCAGCCCGGTGTGCTGCAGCATCTCGGGGATGTGCTTGTGTTGGAGCGTCAGGCCGTAGGGCCGAGGTGCGGCAAGCCGCGGGTCGCCGCCGCGCTCGTACTGCTCGATCATCTTCTTGCCGCCCCCGGAATAGCCGGTGATCGAGGTTGCCGCGATCGGCGAGTCCGGTGCGACGATGCCGGCGTCCACCAGCGGCCGCAGCAACAGGATGAACGAGCTGGCATGGCAGCCTGGATTCGCGATCCTCTTTGCGGCGCGGATGCGTTCGCGCTGGCCGGGCGCCAATTCGGGCAGGCCGAACACCCAGTCCGGCGCCGTGCGGTGCGCCGTGCTGGCGTCGATCAGGCAGGTGCGCGGGTTCGTCACGAGCGACGCCGCCTCGCGCGCCGCGTCGTCGGGCAGACAGAGGAAGGCGACATCGGCGGCATTGAGCAGGCGGGCGCGCTCGGTCGCGTCCTTGCGGCGTTCGGCAGCAATGCTCAATACCTCGACGTCGGCGCGCTGGGCAAGATACTCGTGGATGCGCAGCCCGGTCGTGCCTTCCTGACCGTCGACGAAAACCTTGTGCTTCATCTCGAACCCCGCGTCCTCATTCGTATCGAGCCACAGCATACGGCATCGCTATGCAGCGCGCGCCGGGCCGACGTTGAACCGGCGCACCGATCGCCGACAATCGCAGCATGGTGACGAAGAAACCCAAGGGCCTCGGTCTCGGCCTCGAGGCGCTGCTCGGCCCGCGTGTGAAGGACGCCGCAGACGGCGGCACCGACCGCGACGCGCCGACGACGCTCAAGCTGGCCCAACTGCAAGCCGGCCGCTATCAGCCGCGGACCCGGATGGACGAGGGCGCGCTTTACGAGCTTGCCGAGAGCATCAAGAGCCAGGGGGTCATGCAGCCGATCCTGGTGCGCCCGCTGACAGGCGGACGCTATGAGATCATCGCCGGCGAGCGGCGGTTTCGCGCCGCGTCGCTTGCCGGGCTCGACAGTCTGCCCGTGCTCGTGAAGGACGTCCCCGACGAGTCGGCCGCGATCATGGCGCTGATCGAGAACATCCAGCGCGAAGATCTGAACCCGCTCGAAGAGGCTCAGGGTTTGCAAAGGCTGACGCAAGAGTTCGGACTCACTCACGAAGAAGCGGCGAAGGCCGTCGGTCGCTCCCGCAGCGCGGCGAGCAACCTGCTGCGACTGCTCGCCCTGGCCGAGCCGGTGCAGCAGATGCTGAGCGCCGGCGACATCGACATGGGCCACGCGCGCGCGCTGCTCGCGCTCGACAAGGCGAATCAGATCACGCAGGCAAGCGAGATCGTCGCCCGCCGCCTGAGCGTTCGCGAGGCCGAGAAGCTCGTCGCACGCCACGCCGGCAATGGCCGCCAGCGTCCGCTGCTGCGCGTGCGGCAACCGAAGTCGCGCGACGTGGCAAGGCTCGAAGAGGAACTCTCCGACTTGCTTACCGCGAAGGTCGAAGTCCGCGTCAAGAAGAGGACCAAGCGCGGCGAGCAAGGCGAGCTGGCGATAGGCTTCGGATCGCTCGACGAACTCGATGCGCTGATCGCCAAGTTGCGCGCGCCGCGCTGACGCGCACCCGTTGCGAGGCTTCGATCGAGCCGCGCCGGCGGCTGGTGCCCGCCATTGCAAGCTTGTCCAGACGAGCGCGCGAGTGTGCTCTTGGGCGACAGCAACGCGTCTCTCACTGGCATGAGGCGACCACAACGTGCGCCGCAATGGATGCTTTACGTGCTGTCGCTGTCAACCCATGCGGGTGTGATGCGTTGTCTGCGCAACAGATGTGGAACTTCGCATGACTTCAATGGGTCGCTCCCCTAAAGAAGGGGTGACACGGCGGCGTACGAAGTGCATGCTTGTCGTGCGTGCTGACCTACGCAACGTCCGGCATCAAGAGGGCAAATCACCTTCTTCTTGGCCTTTGCAAACGACGCGAAAGACCGAAGCTGACTGAACAGAGACAACGCTGATTGCAAGGAAAGCTCTGATGGAGCCCGGCGCCGCTGGGGCGGGACTTCATCAGAACTTCCCAGGGGGTAGCGGGGCGTCCTCCCCGCCGCCGCCTCTCCCGGAACTCGAGGAGATCAGCATGGACGTCATCAGCAACTTCGCGGCGCGCTACGAGCGCACCCGAGAAGAGGAGCTTTCACTCGAAGAGTATCTCAGCGAGTGCAAGCGCAACCCTATCGCTTACGCCACCGCCGCCGAGCGCATGTTGAAGGCGATCGGCGAGCCGCAGACGATCGACACCCGCAACGACCCGCGCCTGTCGCGCATCTTTGCCAACAAGCTCATCAAGATCTATCCCGCCTTCGCCGAGTTCTACGGCATGGAGGATTCGATCGAGCAGGTTGTCTCCTACTTCCGGCATGCGGCGCAGGGACTCGAGGAGCGCAAGCAGATCCTCTATCTGCTCGGCCCGGTCGGCGGCGGCAAGAGCTCGATCGCGGAGCGGCTCAAGCAATTGATGCAGGACGTGCCGTTCTTCGCCATCAAGGGCTCGCCGGTCAACGAATCACCGCTCGGCCTGTTCGATGTGGCCGAAGACGGCGCGATCCTCGAGAAGGAATACGGCATCCCGCGGCGCTACCTGAACCGCATCCTGTCGCCGTGGGCGGTCAAGCGCCTCGAGGAGTACGGCGGCGACATCCGGCGGTTCAAGGTCGTCAAGCGCTATCCGTCGATGCTCAAGCAGGTCGGCATCTCGAAGACCGAGCCGGGAGACGAGAACAACCAGGACATCTCGGCGCTCGTCGGCAAGGTCGACATCAGGAAGCTCGAGGCCTATTCGCAGGACGACCCGGACGCCTACAGCTATTCGGGCGGCCTGTGCCTCGCGAACCAGGGCTTGCTCGAATTCGTCGAGATGTTCAAGGCGCCGATCAAGGTGCTGCATCCGCTGCTGACCGCGACCCAGGAGGGCAACTTCAAGGGCACCGAAGGCTTCGGCGCAATCCCGTTCGACGGCATCGTGCTCGCCCACAGCAACGAGAGCGAATGGAAGGCGTTTCGCAACAACAAGAACAACGAGGCCTTCCTCGACCGCATCTACATCGTCAAGATTCCGTACTGCCTGCGCGTTTCGGAGGAAGTGAAGATCTACGAGAAGCTGCTGCGCAATTCATCGCTTGCCGACGCCACCTGCGCGCCCGGCACGCTCAAGATGATG
>CAZVNC010000114.1:0-7127 GCA_964628305.1 uncultured Ideonella sp. | reverse complement strand
CTCCTCGACCCGCAGGCTCCACGCGGCACAGAACCGGCACGACGCGTAGCGCCGAACCCGCCGTCTCGTCCAGCGTCGCCGCGCTGGACTGGTCATCGCGGATCGTCCTTGTGGGGGTCATCGACCAACTCGCCGTCGAACTCGTCCAGGCCCTCGGTGATCGACCTCGTGAGCCGTTGGCGATCGGCGGGCGACAAACCATCGGCGAGCGGACTCAGCAACAACTCGCACACCGGCAGCAGTAGCAAACCAGTGGCGGTGACCTCGCAGGCGCGAACGGCGCTTTCGGGTGTCTGAACACCCCAGGACTTGACGATGCGCTGGCGCGCGTCGTCTCGCATTTCCAGGCTGTCGTCGCGCTCGTTGAGCAAACGCTCGTAAGCGTCGAGCACAAGGTCGGTGAAGCGCTGTTCGCCGGTCGCGAGGCCGGCATAGATCGCACCGCGTGCCCAATAGGCCCAACCCCAGGCGTAGACGCGGCCCTTGGTACCGGGTGTCTTGTCCAGCCGACCCTGTGTCATGCCACGCAGCCGGCTGCAAAAGAAGCTATGCAGCACGTCGGACTTGGGCCGGGCCGCAATGAACGCCGGGTAGGCTTGCCCGTGCTCGGCGGACGGGGACTCGAGGAACTCTTGCGGAAACTCGAAGATCTGGGCGGCGACGCCAGCTTCGTCACGAGCCGACGCTCCGGCGAGAATGCGCTTGCGGCACGCCTCGTAGGCGGCGTACAACCCCGATGGATTCGACACAGTAGTGGGCTGCAGCGGCGCACTCCAGCGATCCTTTCGCGTCGGGTCGCGCTCGGCCGGCGAGGTGCAGTTGCGCGTCCAGAACTCCAGGTAGGGCAACGTGTAGCTGAGTTGGTACCTCAGCTTCTCGGCCTTGCCTGCAACCTCGATCGTGACCTTGGATTGCTTGGCCCATTCGGCGATCGTGGCACGCACCGCGTCCTCGAGCCCTTGGTGTTTCTCGGAGGGGTTATTCCACGGCAGGATCCACATCCAGCCCTGGGGCTGCAAGCTCGCCAGCAACGCGTCGAGAAACCCGCGCAACTGCGCCGGGCCCTCGGGGCTGGCGTACCAGAAGCAGTTGATGCTGGCACGGCAAAACATTCCGTCGAACTTCTCGTCCCATTGCGGCCAGCCTTTGGAGAGGTTGTGCAGCCGCATCTGGTGCCCGCGCATCTCGCCAAGCTTCACGACGGCGGGGTCGTAGTCGATGCCAAAAGTCTCGGCTCCGCGCTCGCGAAGGATGTCCAGCAAGTCGCACTGCCCGGGACCGATATCGAGGATTCTCGCGCCGCGGAGATCGCGATCGCCGACGAACGCCTCGAAGATCGAGCGGATCGACTTCTGGACCGCTGGGCTCGACAACCGCATGTTGGCGTGAATGGCGTTGGCCATGATCGCGCGTTCGTCGTCGGTATAAAGCATGCATGGGCTCCAGTTGGGGGGAAAGGCCGTATCAGACCTGGGGCTGCCACTACAAGGCGCGCAACGCCTCGCGTACGCTGTCCCAGTAGTTCGAGGCCAAGCCGCGCGCTTGAAGCTCCCAGAACTCCTCTAGCCACGGATTTTGTGCAAAGTGGGGTTCGGCGGCCCGACTGTCCTTTGCGAAGTAATACTGCGGATGCAGCAGCAGGATATGGCGGTTGCGAAACGGCGTCGCGGCGCCGAGCCTTGCCAACATGTAGGCACGCAGGTCCAGACCCGACGCGGGCTTGCGGATGCGTGCGATCCAACTTCCGTCCGAGTAACGCTGCCCGGAAGGCGCGAACCGATTGTGAGTCCAGATCAAACGGCGCTTGCTCAAGCCCGGATAGAAGTAGCTGTGGTTGTTCGATCCCTGTGCGCTGGAGACGCCACCGTGCGGAGAGAAGAATCCGATCCGCAGGCCCTTCGACTCGAGGCGCTCGACATCGGAATCGAACTCGTTCGCGATCTTCGCCTCCTCGTAGTGCGCGAGTTCGGCGGCGTTGCAGTGATACGCGAAGCACAGCCCCTTCGCTTCTTGGAGATGTTTGAGGCGTTCGAAGTCGATCTCATAGTCTTGAGTCACGCCGTGCACATCGATCTTGCGCGCAAAGACCGCCGTGGTCGACTTGATGCCGAGTTCGCCCTCGAGTTCGCAGAGGTAGACCGTCTCGAGCGGACCGTCGTCGCTATCGTGCTGGATCAGCATGTTGAACCGGGGCGGCTGGGCACTGACTTGCTGCTTCCAGGCCGCGAATTCGTTGCGAAAGAGTTCGAGCAGAGCCGCTTCTGTGCCCAATGGTGTGTCGGAGGCAAAAGGCAGTTCGCTGAACTCGATGAACCTCACCTTGGCGCTCTCGACGAGCGTCTCGTAGAACCCGGCGATGAACTCGAACGGCAACATGGCGAACACTTGTCGACGCCCGCTGGGCAGTTCGTGCCGGGTGACAAACGTCTCGATGACGGCTCGGCTCGAGACTGGGGTTGACGTTGACGGTACTTGCGCGCGGTGATCGGATTCGGAATGTGGCATGAAGTATTCACCTCGGCGATGCGAATTGGGTGACGTTGTGGTTACGAGCCGGAGGCCGACGCCGCATGCAGAGCAATGTGTTGCCGGGCACTGCGGCGGTTGCTGCGAGTCTCACTCGGATCGTGTAGCGGTCGCCGTGCAGTTCAATCCTGATGCTCGCGTATCGTCGCAATGATCAGGCGCGCCGCGCCGTACAACAGCAGGCAGACGACGAGTACGGTCGCGAGATCGTACAGGCGGCGTGGGTACTCAGCCGTCTCGGGCAGCGAGGCGGGGTCGATCACGACCAGACTCTTGACCTTGCGTGTCGAATCCATGCGCGCGCCCTCTTCGGCCAGCAGTGCGACTTTGTAGGCGTCGAGGGCAAACTCGGACTTCATTCGCAGGCCTTCGAACTCGAGCGCCATGGCGCCAAGGTGATCCTGCTTGTCGCCGCTGCCCGTCGCGCGAGCCTTCTCCAATTCGAGCTGCGTTTGAGCCGCCTTGATCTGCGCTTGCAGTGCCTTGACGGCGAACGAATCGTCAGTCTGGAACGTACGCAGGCCCCTCAAGTCGGCTTGGGCCGTAGAGATTGACGCCTGCAACTGCGCCGCAAGTACGCTGCTTGCCTGCGCCTGAACCAGAGGGTTGAGGAAGCCGTTCTTGCTCTGGAACGCGAGCACTTCGGCCTTGGCCCTTTGCAAGCCGTCTCTGGCGCGCGCGATCTCCTGTTCGGAAAAACGCAGCTTCTCCCTGGCCAGCGAGTGCGACATCTCGTTCACGAAGCGTTCGCCGGCCTTGAGGATCGCCAGATTCAGCCGCTGGGCGAATGCGGCGTCGAAGCCCTGGACGCGCACGGTCAGGGTCGAGGACACGTCATCCACAGTGACGGTGACACGATCTCGAAAGTAGTTGAGGAATCTCTCCTGTGAACTCGAGCCCCACAGTCGTGCCAGGAGGTCGAGCTTCTCGCTCTCGAAGTGCTTGCGCAGCCCGAGTTCGGCGTCGAGCGACTTGAGCAACCCCAGTGACTGCATATAGTCCCGCAAGAACATCGTCTCTTCGCGCGAAGGTGCGCCCAGGCCCGAAAGCAGCAGAGCCGCACCACCGATGTCGGGTAGTGGATTGCTCGACTGCTGCAACGCAACGACCGATTCGCTAACGTAGCGATCGGCCGCGATCAGCGTCAGGTAGACGGTGGCCAACAACATCGGCACGCCGATGATCACAAGCTTGAGACGCCAAGGTGTCAATGCTTTCAGATCCATCAATTCGACCCGGCTATAGATTGGAGAGGCGCTTGCGCCGCAGGTTGTGTGGGCTTGGGGATCGTCGCGGCAGGTGCGGTGACGGCGGAAACTGCGCGCCCCTGATACACGGCGATGCCTTCCTGGACGTCTTCGTAGAGAACGGTATTGCCGTGGTCGACAAGAACGACGACATCGCAGTACTTGACGATTTCAGTCATCGCATGGCTGACCATGATGACGTTGGCCTTCGACAATCGTTCGCTCAGCACCGCCTGACTCTTGCCAACGAACTGCGGATCGCCGACCGCCATGATCTCATCGATCAGGTAGTAGTCGAAATCGAATGCCATGCTCATGCCAAAGGCGACGCGCGAGCGCATTCCCGATGAATAGGAATTCATCGGAAGCTCGAAGTAGTCGCCGATTTCCGCGAACTCCTCGACGAAGTCGACGATTCGGCGCATCGAGCGCCCGGTTGCGCCATGAACGCGTGCAACGAACTGTACGTTTTCGCGCGCAGTGAGCGAGGGCTGGAAGCCGCCGGTCAAGCCGACCGGCCAGGAAATCCGCGCATCCGTGACGACGCTACCGGCATTGGGCACGTCGATGCCGCCGAGCAAGCGCAGCAGCGTTGACTTGCCCGCGCCGTTGCGTCCGATCAGGCCAATGCTGGTGTCGGGGGGAAAGGTGAAGCTGAGGTCGCGAAAGACGTAGCGCCGTCCGCGGGGCGTGTGATACCACTTGGTCAGGTTGTGCAGTTCCAGCATGGGTCTTCAGTTCACCGACATGAAGTTCTTCCGATAGGCGCGGTACGAACTCAGCCCAAGTACCAATACCACCAATGCCCAAGCGGCGGGGTAGGACAGGTTGACGCCAGGAAGCGCGTTGTAGTCGGGAATGAAGTAGTGGCGAGACATCTCCACAAGATGCAACACCGGGTTGAGCAACAGCCAGGATCGGATTGAAGCCGAAAGATTGTGCAACGGGAATATCACTGCCGAGGCGAAGTAGAGCGGGTAGAAGACGAGCCCGATGATGGTGGTGGCTCTTGTCTGCCAGTGCACGATCACCGAGAACAACAGGCCCAGCGCGACGCCGAGTGTCAGCAACAGGGAAGTCACCACCAGCAACTCCAGCGGATGCGCAGGAATGCTGTGATAGCCAAGCCAGCCCAGCAAAGATAGCGCCACCAGGTAGACCGCGGCGTACAGGCCGATCTCGACAATCGCGCGAGCCATCAGTGCGTCGATCGGCATAACCTGCCGGTAGGCGAAGAGGGCCTTGTTCGAGTTGATGGCCACGGGCAAGCGGCGCGCCAGATTGCGAAACAGGAAGAAGGGAAGAAGACCTGTGATCAGGAAGACCGGATAGTCCACGTTAAGCATCACCATGTGGCTGCGCACACCGATGAAGCCGACGATGAGCAGGACGTGTGCGAGAGGTTCGAACAGCATCCACAGCAGGCCGCCCCACCGCCCTTCGACGCGCGCACGAAGTTCGCGCACCACGAGGGCGAACAGCACGGCGCGCTGGATCTGCCAGGGCTCTCGCCGGCGAGACAGCTTCGGCAGTGCTTGAATCTGCATGGCTCGAACTCCAATTGCAAAAACGGCGCAACGCCGCGTCGCATGGGGGACCGGCTGGCCTGCAACTCGGGCGTTACCTTGCACGGCGCGAAGAACGCTCGGTTTCACATTGGCGCCGCTGGCTTCGGCGACCCGAGCCGCGCGATTCCGACGCAATGCACCGCGATTATCCGGTACCCAGAGGCATCGGCTGCTGACCGTGGTGTGGAATTCCATTCGACGCAGGGGCAACTCGAACCGGCCGGCCGATTTGCGCAAGGTCGAGGTGCGCCTTGCAACAGTTTGCACCGTTCTGCCAAATGGTCCGGTGCGGGCCACTGAGCCTGTCAGTATTTTCGTGTTCGAGGCATAGCATGACCACCCGGAGCATCTATGCCAACAAGCAAGACGAAGTTGAAGAACGCCGCGATCGCGGCCCGGTCGGCGGCATTGCCGTCGATCCCCAAGGAACTCATTGACCAGTTCGTGACTGGCCCGATGAGCGGCGAGGCGGTCAATGCCGCGTCGATGGCGTTCAAGAAGGCGCTGATCGAGCGCGCGCTGGGTGCCGAACTTGGGCACCACCTGGGCTACCCGAGCGGCGCGGACAAGCCCGACGCGACGACCAACCAGCGCAACGGCAGGAGCGGCAAGACCGTGATCACCGAGGACGGCCCGCTGCGCATCGAGGTGCCACGGGACCGCGACGGCAGCTTCGAGCCGCTGCTCATCCCCAAGCACGAGAGGCGCTTCACCGGCTTTGACGACAAGATCATCGCCATGTACGCACGCGGCATGACTGTGCGCGAGGTCCGGGGCTTCCTGGCCGACCAGTACGGTGTGGACGTGTCGCCCGAGTTCATCAGCAGCGTCACCGACGCGGTGATGGCCGAGGTCGGTGCCTGGCAGGCGCGTCCTCTGGAGCCGATGTACCCGGTCGTGTTCTTCGATGCACTGCGGGTCAAGATCCGCGAGGACGCCGTGGTGCGCAACAAGGCGATCTACCTGGCCCTGGGCGTGCTGCCCGACGGCACGCGCGACATCCTGGGGCTGTGGATTGAGGGCACCGAGGGCGCCAAGTTCTGGATGAAGGTGTTCAACGACCTGAAGACCCGCGGCGTGGGCGACATCCTGATCGCCGTCACCGACGGCCTGAAGGGCATGCCCGAGGCATTGGGCGCGGTGTACCCGGCCACGACGCTGCAGACCTGCATCGTGCACTTGATCCGCAACAGCCTGGACTACGCGAGCTGGAAGGACCGCAAGCTGCTCGCCGCGGCGATCAAGCCGGTCTACACGGCCCCGAGCGCCGAGGCTGCACAGGCCCAGCTCGATGCCTTCGAGCAAGGTCCGTGGGGCCAGAAGTTCCCCACCGTGGTGGCCGCCTGGCGCCGCGCGTGGGACCGCGTGATCCCGTTCTTCGCGTTCCCGCCGGCGGTGCGTCGCGTGATCTACACGACCAACGCGATCGAGAGCATCAACGCGCGGCTGCGCAAGATCATCAAGACGCGCGGGCACTTCCCCAGCGACGACGCGGCCACCAAGCTGATCTGGCTGGCGCTGCGCAACATCACGGCCGACTGGGGCCGCGCAGCGCACAACTGGAAGGAGGCAATGAACCAATTCGCCATCCTCTACGCGGATCGATTCACCAAGACGGTCGCGTAATATGACCACCGACTTCCCCACCGCGTCGGTCGGTTCGTCGCAAGCGCCGACCGCCGCCGTGGAAAAGTCTCAGAGCGCCTCGAACACAGAAATTCAGACACTCCCCCGCGCCGAGCTACGAACGCCAATCCGGGCGAGGCGCAAGACAGCAGAGACCAGG
>CAZVNC010000113.1:2271-7180 GCA_964628305.1 uncultured Ideonella sp. | reverse complement strand
GCTATGGCGGCGGTAGTCGCAGTGGTGGTGGCGGCGGCGGTGGTGGCCGCGGCGGGTATTGACGCGACCGACGCGGCGAGTGGCCGGGGCAAATCTGCCGGGTCGAAGGCGAGGGGCTCGTCCTGAAAGGCGGTGGCGCTAGCGGCCCACCGCTTTTTTCATGCGCGCGGCATTCGTGCGCAAGTCACTCGCCGGCGCGGCGCTTGCGCGGGCGGCCGGCGAGCACGCGGTCGAAGAGCGCGTCGGGAAGCACGCGCAAGGCCTTGGCGACGACGCCCATCTGCCATGGAATGACGCGGTAGCTGACGCCCGCCTCGATGGCGTCGAACGCCTTGTCGGCAAAGTCCGCGGGCGACATCAGAAACGGCATCGCGTAGCGGTTGCGGCTCGTCAACGGCGTTGCGACGTAGCCCGGCGTGACCGTCACCACCTTGACGCCGAACGGTCGGCATTCGCCGCGCAGACTCTCGCAGTAGCTGATCACGGCCGCCTTGCTGGAACAGTAGCCGCCATGTCCCGGCAGGCCGCGGATGCCGGCGACGCTTCCGATGCCGACCAGCGTGCCGGATCGGCGCTCGCGCATCGGCTGCAGGAAGGGCTGGAAGGTCGCGGCCATGCCGAGGTTGTTGGTCTCGAACGTGGCGCGCAGTTGTTCGAGATCGGCGAACTCGGCGCTGTCGATGCCGACGCTGATGCCGGCGCTGGCAATCACCACGTCGGGCACGCCGTGCGTCTCGATGCACTCGCGGCCGACGGCGGTGATGCGATCGACATCGCGCACGTCGGCGCCATAGACGGCGACGCGGTCGGCGCCGATGCCCTGCGCCGCAGCCCACGACGCGATGGATTCACTGCGGCGCGCGACGAGCGCAAGCCTGAAACCGGCGCGTGCATAGCGCGCTGCGAGCGCCTGGCCAATGCCGCTCGACGCGCCGGTGATGAAGGCCAGGCGCGGGCTCAGGATTTGTCTCCTCGCACCGTCGTCCTGCGCGGCGGGAAGCTCGCACGCACGTGCCCCTTCATCTCGACGATGCGCTCGATGTTGTCGTAGGTAAACGAATCGGCGCGAATCACCGCCGCGCCGCGGGTGAAAGTCACCGGCTGGTCGGAGCGCACGCGCTCGGTCTTCAAAAACGCATGCAGAAATTCGCCGCGGAACGTCAGCCCTTCGTCGGTCGCGGTCGGCAGGCGCGTCACGCGGGCGTCGCCGAAGAGCTGGACCTCGCTCGCGTCGGCGTTGCTCAGCGCACGCTTGGCGCTCGCATCGGTGACGCCGCCGTCGGCCGCCCAGGCGCGGACCTTGGGGTTGTCGACCTCGAAGGTGTCGGTGTCGGGGTAGTGGCGCAAGGTGTCGCCCTCGATCTGCGCCCGCAGCGTCCCCTGCGGCGTGAAGCGCTGGACCAGGAACTCGCGCATCGTGTAGTCCGGCTCGTGCGTCAGCGGCGCCTTGACGCGCGGGGCCTCGACGAGCGGGGTGTTCGTCACCAGCCACCAACTGCCGAGGGCCAGCAACGCCATCATCAGCAAGGACAGGTAGGACGACAAGGTGTCGAGCAGACGGGCGTGCCAGGGCTGGCCGCTCCAGCGCGGCGCGCCGTCGTCCAGAGGCTGCAGGCCGAGCGCTTCGAGGGGCCGCTCCGCCGTCTGGATCGTCATGGCCTGTTCACGCCGTGCTACTCGAGCGTCGTCAACTGACCCGCGAGCAGTCCGGCGTAGCGGCCCGCGGCGCACAGCAGAAGATCACAGCATTCGCGCGCCGCACCAAAGCCGGCGGCGGCCGACGTGACGTGATGCGACAGCGCGCGCACCTCGACATGCGCCTGCGGCGGGGCGCAGGCGAATGCGGCGCGCGCGAGCAGCGGCAGGTCGGGCCAATCGTCGCCCATCGCGGCGATCGCATGCCAGCCGAGCCCGAGCGCCGCCAGCATCTCGCCGGCGACGGCGAGCTTGTCGCTGACGCCGAACGCGCAGTGCGTGAGGCCGAGGTCGGCAAGGCGCCGGCGCACCGCCGCCGAGTCGCGCCCGGTGATGACGAGCGGCTCGATGCCGCCACGCTGCAGCAGCTTCAAGCCGTGTCCATCGAGCGAGCTGAAGGCCTTGAGCGTCTCGCCTTCGGCGCCGATGTAGAGCTGGCCGTCGGTCAACACGCCGTCGACGTCGAAGATCGCGGCGCGGATGCCTTGTGCCTTCAGCAGCAGCGCCGGCGGGAAGTTCAGCGCCGGTGCCACGCCGGCTCCAGGACCTGCCCCTGCTCGGCTCGTGCGACCCGGTCGGCCCGGCAGGGCAAGAGCGAGGGGTCCATCAGATCACCTTCGAGCGCATCAGGTCGTTCGAGTTGAGCGCGCCGACCAGCCTTGCGTCGGCATCGACGACGAGCATGCTCGTCACGCGCTGCGCTTCCATCAGGTCCGCGGCGTCGACCGCGAGCGCGTCGTCGCGCACCAGGTGCGGCCGGGGGTGCATGACCTCGCGTGCGCGCAGCGCCCGCAGGTCGGTGCCACGGGCGACGAGCCGGCGCAGATCGCCATCGGTGAAGATGCCCTGCACGCGGCCTTCGTCGTCGACGACCGCGGTCGCGCCCAGGCCCTTGTCGGTCATCTCGCGCAGCAGCTCCATGAAACCGGCATCGGGCGCGACGCGCGGCACGGCGTCGCCGCCGCGCATCACGTCGCGCACGTGCGTGAGCAGCTTGCGGCCAAGCGCGCCGCCCGGGTGCGATCGTGCGAAGTCTTCTTCGCGAAAGCCGCGCGCATCGAGCAGCGCGACGGCGAGCGCGTCGCCGAGCGCCATCTGCGCGGTCGTGCTCGCGGTCGGCGCGAGGTTGAGCGGGCAGGCCTCCTGATCGACGGCGCAGTCCAGCGTCAGGTCGGCGTGGCGGGCAAGCGTCGAATCGCTGCGGCCGGTGATGACGACGACGCGCACATCCAGGCGTTTGAGCGCCGGCAGGATGGCGTTGATCTCTTCGCTTTCGCCGGAGTTCGAGATGGCGACGACGACATCGCGCGGCGTGACCATGCCGAGGTCGCCGTGGCTGGCCTCCGCCGGGTGCACGAAGAGGGCCGGCGTGCCGGTGGAAGAAAGCGTCGCCGCCACCTTGCGTCCGACGTGACCGCTCTTGCCCATGCCCATCACGACGACGCGGCCGCGGCAGTCGAGCATCCATTGCACCGCCGTCGCAAAGGCAGCGCCGGTGCGCGCCTTCAAGCCGAGCAGAGCCTGCGCTTCGATGTCGAAGGTGCGGTGTGCCAGCGCCAGCGCGCGCGCGGGTTCGAATGCGGGGGCGCGCGGCATCGTCATGTCGAGGGGGCGAGCGAGGCGTCCATTACCATCTAAAGATTCTAGGCTCAGGCCAGGGCGTGTCGTGTCCGCGCCGCGGGCTGCCTTCCCGATGGCAACGACCTTCGATCTCGTCTTGCTCTACCTGCTCGCGGCGGTCGTCGGCGCGGTGGCGTGCCGCATGCTGAAGCTGCCGCCGATGCTCGGCTATCTGCTCGTCGGCGTGCTGATCGGCCCACACGCGCTCGCGGTGGCGAAGGATTCGGCTGGGTTCCAGTACCTGGGCGAGTTCGGCGTCGTCTTCCTGATGTTCGTCATCGGGCTCGACTTCAACCTGCCCAAGCTGCGCAGCATGAAGAAGCTCGTGTTCGGGCTCGGCATGGCGCAGGTGCTGCTGACGATTCTAGGCACCGTGCTTGGGCACCATCTGCTGCAGTGGCTGTTCTCGTTCTCGTCGCGACCCTGGGAGCTGACGTGGCAGGGCGCGGTCGTGCTCGGGGCGGCGATGGCGATGTCGAGCACCGCGATCGTCGTCAAGCTGATGGCCGACCGTCTCGAGCTGCAGAGCGAGCACGGGCGGCGGGTGATGGGTGTCTTGCTGTTCCAGGATCTCGCCGTCGTGCCGCTGCTGGTGCTCATTCCGGCGCTCGACTCGAGCGGCGCGGACATGGCGACCTCGCTCGGCTGGGCGACGCTGAAGGCGGTCGTGCTGCTTGCACTGCTGCTCGTCGGCGGCCAGCGGCTGATGCGGTGGTGGCTCACGCTCGTCGCGCGGCGCAAGAGCGAGGAGCTGTTCGTGCTCAACGTGCTGCTGATCACGCTCGGCCTCGCATGGCTGACCGAGCACGCCGGGCTGTCGCTTGCGCTCGGCGCGTTCGTCGCCGGCATGCTGATCGCGGAGACCGAGTTCAAGCACCAGGTCGAGTCCGACATCCGGCCGTTTCACGACGTGCTGCTCGGCCTGTTCTTCATCACGATCGGCATGAAGCTGAACGCGCACGACGTGGTCGACAACTGGGGTCTCGTGCTCGTGCTGACGACGCTGCCGGTGTTGCTGAAATTCGTCCTCGTCGCCGTGGTGGCGAGGGTTTTCGGCGCGGCCCCCGGGGTTTCGCTGCGCACCGGACTGTACCTGGCGCAGGCCGGCGAGTTCGGTTTCGTGCTGCTCACGCTGGGCGCGATGCAGCGGCTGATCGAGCCGCAATGGGTCAGCCCGGTGCTCGCGAGCATGGTGTTGTCTATCCTCGCGGCGCCGCTGCTCGTGATCTACAGCGACCGCATCGTGATGCGCCTGTCGGCAACCGACTGGCTGATGCAGTCGGTGGCGATGACGACGATCGCGAAGCGCTCGATCAACGCCGAAGCGCACGTCATCATCGCCGGCTTTGGGCGCAGCGGCCAGAATCTGGCGCGCGTGCTCGAAGGCGAGAACATTCCGTACATGGCGCTCGACCTCGACCCCGATCGCGTTCGCCAGGCGGCGTCCGCCGGGCAGAGCGTCGTGTTCGGCGATGCGGCGCGCCTGCAAAGCCTGATGGCGGCGGGGCTGACGCGCGCCAACGCGGTCGTCGTCACGTATCACGACACGCCGTCGGCATTGAAGATCCTCGGGCTCGTGCAGTCGCACGCGCCG
>CAZVNC010000113.1:0-2261 GCA_964628305.1 uncultured Ideonella sp. | reverse complement strand
GAGCTGCTGCATGCGGCCGGCGCGACCGAGATCGTCCCGGAAGCGATCGAAGGCTCGATGATGCTCGCGAGCCACGCGCTCGCGCTCGTCGGCGTGCCGATCCGGCGCGTGATCCGCATCATGCAAGACCAGCGCGACGCGCGATACGGCCTGCTGCGAGGCTATTTCCGCGGCGCCGACGACGATTCGAGCGCCGACAGACAGAACCGTCGTCTGCTCTCGGTCACACTGCCGCTCGCGAGCCCGCTGCAGGGGCGAACGCTTGCCGACCTCGTGTTGCACAGCCTGGACGTGAGCGTCGTCTCGCTGCGTCGCGCGAGCGGCGCCGTGCTCGCGCCGCGCGACGATCTGAGGCTCGACGGCGGCGATACGCTCGTGCTGTCGGGCCTGCCCGAGCCGCTCGCCCTTGCCGAGGGCAGACTGCTCACCGGGCGTTGACTCAGCCCACCGGGTCGCCGTCGACCCGATACAAGCTCGCGCTTAGCTGGCGCCGCCGCGGACCGTCAGGCGTTGAACGGCGGCACCATCCGCGCCGACGCTGTCAAGATGAACATCGAAGCCCCACAGACGGCCAACGTGCTTGAGCACCTCCTTGGCGCTGTCGTGCAGCGGCCGGTCGTCGTGCTGCGTGTGGCGCAGCGTGAGCGCGCGGTCGCCTCGCAGGTTCACGTCCCAGACCTGGATGTTGGGCTCGCGCTGGCCGAGGTCGTATTGCCGCGCGAGGGCTTCGCGCACGCGGCGATAGCCCGCCTCGTCGTGGATCGCGCTGACCTCGAGCTCGCTCTCCTTCTCGTCGTCGACGATCGCGAACAGGCGCATCTCGCGCATCAGCCGCGGCGAGAGGAACTGGCCGACGAAGCTCTCGTCCTTGTAGTTGCGCATCGCGTGGTCCAGCGTCGGCAGCCAGGGCTTGCCGGCGATGTCGGGGAACCACTGCCGGTCCTCGTCGGTCGGCGCCTCGCAGATTCGCTTGATGTCGGTGTACATCGCAAAGCCGAGCGCGTACGGGTTGATGCCGTTGTACGCCGGGTGTCCGACCGGCGGCTGAAAGATCACGTTGGTGTGCGAGCCGAGCCATTCGATCATCATGCCGTCGGACAGGAAGCCGTCGTCGTACAGCGTGTTGAGCAGCCGGTGGTGCCAGAACGTCGCCCAGCCCTCGTTCATCACCTGCGTCTGGCGCTGCGGATAGAAGTACTGCGCGACCTTGCGCACGATGCGCACCACCTCGCGCTGCCACGGTTCGAGCAGCGGCGCGCGCTTCTCGATGAAGTAGAGCAGGTTCTCTTGCGGCTCCTCCGGGAAGCGCTTGGCCGGCGCCTGCGCATCGCTCGCTGCCCCAACCCGCTTGGGCAAGGTGCGCCAAAGGTCGTTGACCTGTTGCTGCGCATAGGCCTCGCGCTCCTTGCGATCGGCGAGTTCCTGGGCGAGTGACTTGCGGCTCGGCCGGCGGTAGCGGTCGACGCCGTGATTCATCAGCGCGTGGCAACTGTCGAGCAGGTCTTCGACCTCCTTCATGCCGTGGCGCTCTTCGCACTCGGCGACGTAGTTCTTCGCGTAGACGAGGTAGTCGATGATCGACGCCGCATCGGTCCACATCTTGAAGAGGTAGTTGCCCTTGAAGAAGCTGTTGTGGCCGTAGGCGGCGTGCGCGATGACGAGCGCCTGCATCGCCATCGTGTTCTCCTCCATCAGATAGCTGATGCAGGGGTTGGAGTTGATGACGATCTCGTAGGCCAGGCCCATGTGGCCGCGGCGGTAGTTCTTTTCGGTCGAGATGAATTCCTTGCCGTAGCTCCAGTGGCGGTAGTTCACCGGCATGCCGACCGACGCATACGCGTCCATCATCTGCTCGGCGGTGATGATCTCGAGCTGGTTCGGGTAGGTGTCGAGGCCGTAGCGCTCGGCCGTGGCGCGGATCGCGTCGTGGTAGCGCTCGATCAGTTCGAACGACCAGTCGCTCGGCGCGGGCAGCGGCTCGCCCGGCCGCGAGGGCGCGGGCAGCGGCGCCTGCAAGGCGATGCGCGCAGGATTGCGCCGGTCGTTCGGGAATGGCGCCGACGCGTCGTTGATGCGGCGGTCGCGAGCGGCGGTGCTCACAGCAAAGCCTCCGCGCTGCCCGTATTCGCGCGCACCGGCGTCAACGTGGCGTGGCAGGGACTCATGCGGCGCCTCTGGTCGATCGAGCAAATCGCGGCGCCCGGTTGTCGGCGCTTCGCCGCATTCGCTCGCTTCGATCCCCGCTGCGCGGGGCCCCTCTT
>CAZVNC010000112.1:0-7181 GCA_964628305.1 uncultured Ideonella sp. | reverse complement strand
GGCGCTCCAGGAAGCGGCGCGCCTTCTTTGCCGCGTAGGCATCGATCATCGCCGTGCGCAGCGCGCGCTGATGCGGCGACAGCAGGGCCGCATCGGGCCTGCCGGTCTGCGGATCTTCAGGCACCGGCGACAAGCGCTTGCGCGGCGCCTTGCCGGAAGGGGGCGGTGCATTCATCGGGACGTCCCGTCGCTGCGGGCTTTGCTGCTAGACATATCCGAACTCGTTCGCGAGCGCGATCACCTCGGGGTACAGACCCTTGCCGTCGGTGCGCCACGGCAGACGGCCGGTCAGCGAAGGCAGCTTCGGCTTGTGCGGCCGAAACGTCGGGCCAGCCAGGAAGTTGGGGTCGTTGCCGAACAGCGCGTTGATCGGACCGAAACACGCGAACGGCGAGCGCTCCGGGTGCATCATCGCGTCGATCGCATCGTCATCGTCCCGCCATCCGGCCCAACGCGCGATCTGGGCCAGATAGCGCTGCGGCTCGGCCATCACGTCCTCGCCGCGCAATCGCATCTGCCGTTCGGGCGCGACCTCGTCGAGGAAGTCTAGGATGTTCATGTTCATGTCGTGCCATGCGATCTGCGGCTCGATCAGCGCGTAGTCGTCACCGAGTTCGAAGCCCTCGACCTTGAGGCAGAACGCTCCGTCGTTGATCACCATCAGCGACTTGCCCTGCGCGATCGGGTGGCGCACCAGATGCACGAACCTCGCGTTCGGAAACGCGCGATGGATCGCCTGCATGCGCTTCACCGACATCGTGTACGAGGGGCTCTTCTCGACGGCGACCAGCGGGTCGATCCTGTCGACCAGTTCCCGAAAGATCACTCCGGTGTCCCATTCCTCGCGCTGCGAGAGCCAGGTCATGGCCATGTTGACGGTCGTCGAGCGCTGCTCGCCGCAGTAGATCTCGGACACCGCGCGCAGCAGCCCGTGCCGCACCAGCGCGCCGTTCTCCGAGATTTCGCCCTTCGAGCCGCGCCACAGGTCGACCAGCTTGTCGACGTTGAAGAGGCACAACTCGGGCAACCCGAACGCCTGCGGATGCTGGCCGAGCATCGCATTCACGAGCGAGGTGTACGACCTCGGCGGTGCCAGCAGGAAGAGCGGATCGGCCATCGGGCATCTCGCTTCAGGCCAGGCGGCCCTCGACGAACGGCACCTCGAAGCACTTCTCGTGCATGATCGGGCCGTGGCCGAAGTAGCCATCCTCGCCGAACAGTTCCCCATGGTCGGCGGTGACGATGAAGTGCGTGTTGGGCGGCGTCTGCGCCATCAAACGGCCGATCTGGCCGTCGATGTACTCGACGCACTTCACCTGCTGCTGCTGCAGCATCCGCATCTGCGCCGCGTCGAAGGTCTGCTTCTCGGCGCGTGCCGGCGCGTCGTCCATCGACTTCAGCGCACCGTGCACGCCCGAGATGTGCGGCAGGCCGTCGCCCGAGAGCATGTACGGATAGTGCGTCTCGCCGAGGTTGAGGAAGTAGTAGTGCGGCTCGTCGGGGAACTCCATCTCGTCGATCATGCCGGCGAAGTCGTTGTGGTTCTTCATCAGCTTGTAGTCGTCGAAATCGCGGCTGATGAGGGTGTTCTTGTTGAGCACCGGCAGCGACACCTTGGCCACCGTGCGATAGCCGATGTTGCGCAGCACCTTCGGCAGTGACAGATCGGGCAGGAACTCCTTGAACTGGATGCCGGCGTGCCCGGTGCGCTCGGTCCACAGTGCGAATTCCTCCTTGTAGACCTCGGAGGCGAACACCTCCTTTGGGCTCGCGTGCGGCATCATCCCCATCGCGAATGCGTGGTGCGAGGGCGCCGTCCACGACGCGTAGGAGTAGCGCCGCTCGGCCTGCCCGAGGCGGTCGATGTTGGGCGTGCGCGCGGCGACGAAGCTGTCGTAGCGGCAACTGTCCATGACGATGAAGACGATGTGGTTGCAGGTCATGCTGATCCTCGACGCATTACCGATGGCGACGCAAGATGGTCCCCGCCGCGCGTCGCCAGCATCTGCGGTCCCTGCGCCGGCCGGCGTCGGCTGCAAACGCCAGCGACGCGTCGGGCGCCGAGTCGCCGAAACCGCGAATCATGGCCGAACCGCAACGATCGATGCCGTTGCACTGTTGTCGCCGCTGAGTTGATCCGCCGCTGCTGCGATCGTCATCGTGGTGCTGACGCGGCCGGTGATTCCCGCGGCGACGGTCGCCGGCACGTCGCAAGTCAAAGTTCCGCCGAGCGGAATCGACGCCGCGAGCAGGCTGCCGTCGGGCTGCGTCACCGGTGCGGCCGCCCCTCCCGCGGCAACGCAGCCGATCGCGCCGGCAAGCGTGAGATTCGGGCCGAGCGTGTTCACGATCGACACATCCTGTGCCGACGCTGGGCCGTTGTTGACGATCACGAACGTGAACGTCGTCGAACCACCGCTGGGAACGTTTCCGTTCGCCGGGTTCGCCTTGATGCCGACGTTGTTGACGAGCGTCGCCTGGACAAGAGCCGTCGCGACATTGTCGGCGGGCCGCGCGTCGCCCAGCGCGCTTACCGTCATCGTCGTGCCCACCAGACCGTTGGTGCCGATCGCCACTGTCGTCGCGACGGTGCAGGTCAGCGTTGCATCGACCGGAATCAGTGACGACATCAACGATCCGTCCGCCTGCAGCACCGGCGCGTACGCCCCGCCCGCGGCGACGCAGTCGATCGGTGCGGCCAGCGTCAGGTTGTCGCTCAGCGTGTTCGTGATCTTGACGTTCTGCGCATCGCCCGGTCCGCTGTTGGTGACCACCATCGTGAAACTCGCGGAAGGCTCGAGCAACGGTCCGGGGGGCGCCGTTCCGGTCACGCTCAGGTTGTTGCCGCTGGCAGTGACGGTGGCGGTCGCCGAGTTGTCGCCGCGGTTGTTCTCGTTCGTGAAGCTTGCCGACATCGTGTTGCTCAGCAGCCCGTTGGCTCCCTGCGCAAGAAGCGCATTGACCTGAAAGCTCAACTTGCCACCCGCCGGCATGAATGGCACGGTCGTCACGACGCTCACCGGCGACGGACAGGACGCACCCCCGGAGGCGGTACAGGTCATCGACGTCACGGCCATCTGATTGCCGATCAGATTCGTGATCGTGACATCACTGGCATCGTAAGCGCCGCCGTTGCGCACCGTCATCACGAACTCGGCCGTGTCCCCGCCATAGAGCACTCCGGCCGGCCCGCTACCGGAGACGATCAGATCGGTGCCGGTATAGCGCCCGCTGCCGCCGCCACAGCCAGCCAGCCATGGCATGCCCGCCCCCAACGCAACCAAGGTTACCAGTTTCCAAAGCGTCATCGACAAGTTCCTGCGCGGTGGGCTCGGCGCCGCATGCCAAGGTCGGCATTGCGGATTTCCACCCCGCGCGGATGGTACCTAAAGGCAACGCGCTACTGCGCCCAAGTCAAGCGAGGCGCGCATGACGGCGTGAAATCTGTCCGAAATCAATGCGACAGAGTCGCCGTGTCCCGGCCCCGAGCCTGCGGACAGCGCCAGTTCTCGGATTCAGTCTGAATCGGGCATCGACAGCCGCTTGACGGCCTTGACGAAGCGCTCGAGCGTCGGCGACTGGACTCCGGCGGCGAGGCGGATGTCGATCAACTGGAAGCGCCCGCGCGTTGCCGCCGTCTGTTGCAAGGCGGCCCTCAACTCGCCGCAGGTGTGGACGCAGAACCCGTCTCCGCCCATGCCGGCAGCCATCGACGCGAAGTCCCAGGTCCCGAGCGCGTTGAAGGCGTCGCGGGGTTCGAATGCGCGCAGCATCTCCCACGACGCATTGTTGAAGACGAGCACGATCGGATCCCAGCCGTAGCGGCGCGCGTTGCCGAGCTCCCAGCCCGTCATCTGGAAGGCGCCGTCGCCGACCAGGATCAAGGGCCTGCTTCCGGTTGCGGCCTGCAGGCCGAGCCCTGCCGGCACGCCATAGCCCATCGTCGCGTAGTAGCCGGGCGCGACGAGCGCCGTCGGGTCCATGTCCATCGCGGTGAAGAGGCAGTCGCCGACGTCGCTCGCGATCGGATGCGGCCCGTGCTCGCGCAGCAGCGCGTTCACGGCGGCGGCGATGTCCTGCGGCCGGATCGGTGCTGCATCGCCGGCCGGGGCCGCGGCCGGAGCCGCCTTGGCCCTCTTGCCTGGCGCGCGCGCCGCGCCGGCCTCGGGCAGCCGGTCGAGCAGGCGGTCGACGAGCATCGCAAGCGGAACGTCGAGGTAGTGGTGGTGGCCCATCACGACCCGGCCGTCGAGCGCCTGGATCGCGTGACGCAGGTCGATGCGCTGTGCCGAGACGGCGAAGTTGGTGTCGGACAGGATCACGCCGAGCAGCAGCAGGCCATCCGAATTCTCGACCTCCGCGCTCAGCGCCGGATCACCGGCAAGGCCGAGATAGGTGCCGCGCAGCGGCGCGCCGCACTCGACGAGCAGGCCGCGACCCATGAAGCTCGTGACGACCGGCACTCCGAGGCGCTGCGCAAGCTCGCAGACCCGCGCCTCGAGTCCATAGCGGCGGACCTCGACGCCGACCATCAGCATCGGCCGCTTCGCGCGCCGCAAACGCGCGAGCAGTTCGTCGGCGCAGGCGTCGAGCACATCGCCATCGGGCTCGGGCGCGCTGGTCTGAGGCACCACGCCGCAAGGCTGCGCCGGCATGTCGCGCGGGATCTCGAGATAGACCGGGCGCGACAGGCGCAGCGCCGCATCGAGCACGCGCGCGATCTGCTGCGGCGCGGCCTTCGCATCGTCGAGCCGCGCGCGGTCGGCGGTGATCTCGCGATAGATGCACCACTGCGACTCGATCGTCTTGACCTGGTGGTGCAACTGATAGCCGCTCGCCGCCTCGTGCGCCGCGGGCGCGCCCGACAGCACGACGAGCGGCACGCGCTCGGCATACGCGCCGGCCACCGCGTTGACGAGGTTCAGCGCGCCGGCACCGTAGGTCACTGCGGCAACGCCCAGCCCGCCGCGCGCGCGGGACGCCGCATCGGCGGCGAAGCCGACCGCCGGTTCATGCGACAGCGTGTACAGCGGCAAGACGCGCGAGCGTTCGAACTCGCGGAACATCGGCAGCGCGAAGTCGCCGGGGATGCCGAAGATCTCGGTTGCGCCGCGCGCCTTCAGCGCCTGCAAGAGTCTTTCGGTGAGGGTCGCTGCGCCGCGCTTCGCACTCGAAGCCCGCGGCCGGCGCGGGCTCAGCGCCATAGCGGCCCGATCGCGTCGAGCGTGTTCTTCAGCACGAGGCCCATCTCGGTGTCGCCCTCCATCACGAGCGCGCGCTCGAAGAACAGGCGGTCGGCGTCGTCCTCGCCGCGCAGCAATCGCAGATAGCTCTCGAGCGGTGCGACGATGCGCAGCGCCGTCTCGCTGCGCGTGGGCGCGACGCGAAAGCCGCCGGTGGCGAGTTGCAGCCGCACGCGCAGGCCGAAGTCGCTGATCGCGACCTCTACCGTCCGGTTGCCGAGCGCGGCGCGTGCATCGGCCGGCAGCTTGGGCAGCAGCATGCGGTCGAGCACGCGCGCGAGGACGAACGATGGCGGCTCAACCGGCAGGCGTTCGACGATCGCGCGCAGCCGCGCACCGGCCTCGGCGGCCCAGGGAGGAAGCTTGGGTGTCGAAGCTGTTGTCGTATTCATGGGACGCCTCATGCGGCCTCGGCTTCGAGGTCCATTTCCAGACCGGGTTTGCGATGCGCGAAGCCGTTGCACAGGCCGCCGGCCGGCACGAGGGCTTCGATTTCCTGCCGCGCAGCGACCGCGTCCGCGCCGTGGTTCATGACCTGCTCGAAATGCGAAAGCACGGTCGCAAATCCGTTCGAGGATGGCGACAGCCGCAGCCGCGTGACGCCCGCCGCGCGCAGCGCCTGCGCCTCGCCGATCAGGCATTGGGTCGCCGCCGATTGCGTCTGCGTGCCGTTCAGGACGAGGAAGGGCTGACCCTCGCTGCTCGACAGCAGCATGCCGTCGGCGTCCGCCATGCAGCGGAACTCGCATTCGTCCTTGTTGAGACGGTGATGGCGGGCCGTGAAGCAGCGCGCCGAGAACGCGAGCGGCAGGCGGCCGAAGGCGAACATTTCGGTCGCGATCGGCGTGCCGTCGGCGCTGCGCACCGGTTCGGCGGGCGGGTTGACGAGCGCGACGGCATCGATCGCGAGCTCGACCGGCGCCGCCCAGCGCCGCGCGCCGAGCGCGGCATGCTCGACGAGCGCGGCGCGGCTGTAGATGTTGATGTGCGGACCGAGCACGAACGGCCTCTGGCCGGCGAGCCGGTGCAGCGCCGACGCGTCGCCCACCTCGACCAGAAAGTCGGCCTGCTCGGCGAGCCGGCGCACGAGGCGCAGATCGGCCTCGGACTCGATCAGCGCCTGCGTCGCGAGCACGACTTCCTTGCCCTCGGCGGCGAGGTCGCGGGCGAGGTCGAACCAGTCGTCGGCCTTGAGTTCGCGCCGCCGCGAGCAGACCGTCTCGCCGAGCACGATGGTGTCGGCCGGCGACTCGGCGAGCGCGGCGTAGAAGTCCATCAACGCCTGGCGCGGCCAGTGATAGAGCAAGGGGCCGACGGTGAGCGCGATGCGCGCGGCGTCCCCGTCGGCATGCTGCGTTGTGGCGGTGATCGGGCCGCTGCCGGGGGCGCCGTCGACGTTGATGTTCGATGAGTAGCGCACGGCCTGCCCCTTCAGCGCCATGGCCGGTTGTACGCGCCGAGCGTGTGCTGCTGGCCTTCGGCGAAGCGCGCGAGGGTCGCCGTCCACGCCGGCTGCACGCTGTAGCGCGTGCCGGCGGCGCACGCCTGGTCGATCGCCGCGCGCCACACACGCGTCACCTGCTCGACGTAGCTCGGGCTGCGCTGGCGGCCCTCGATCTTGAACGCCTTGACGCCGAGTTCGATCAGCTCGGGCAGGATCGCGAGCGTGTTCAGGCTGGTCGGCTCCTCGATCGCATAGTCGCGCTGGCCGTCGACGTCGAAGCGGCCCTTGCACAGCGTCGGATAGCCGCGCGGCTCGTCCGCTGCGTAGCGGTCGATCAGCACACCATTCAGGCGCGACTCGACGCCGGTCGGCGTGTCCTGCCAGCGCACCGCCGACGGCGGCGAGCACACCCCCGCGGTGTTCGGCGACTGGCCTGTGACGTAGGACGACAGCGCGCAGCGCCCCTCGACCATCACGCACAGGCTGCCGAAGCC
>CAZVNC010000111.1:0-7275 GCA_964628305.1 uncultured Ideonella sp. | reverse complement strand
GGAGCAGCGGTCCACGCCCGGGCCCTTGCCATACCAGATGCCGAACACGCCGTCGAACTTCTTGGCCTGCGGATAGAGCTCGAGCTGCTGCGTGCCCCAGACGGCGGTCGCCGCCAGTTCCTCGTTGACGCCCGGCTGGAAGACGATGTTGTTCGCCGCAAGGTGCTCTTGCGCGCTCCACAGCGCCTGGTCGTAGCCGCCGAGCGGCGAGCCGCGATAGCCGCTGATGAAGCCGCCGGTCTTGATGCCGGCCGCCGCGTCGCGCCGCACCTGCAGCATCGGCAGCCGCACCAGGGCCTGCACGCCGCTCATGAAGGCGCGCCCCGCTTCGAGCTGGTACTTGTCGTCGATCGTGACGCTTTCGAGGGCGCGGCGGACGGCTTCGGGCAGGGGGGCATTCATGCGCTGGACTCCTCGGGGCCGGACGCGAGCAGTGTCGCGCAGATGGGCGCTCGCGTCCGCACGCGACAGGAAATGGCCGCGAAAGCGCAGGCAAGGCGGGTGCGCAAGTCCTGTCGCTGCGGGTCGGATATCGAAGGCGCCGGTATCTTCGAGTTGCCAGTGATCGTGACCGACTTGGACGCGTACTCGCAGTTCTCGATCAAGACGCTGCTGAATCTGCCGAATGTGAAGGACATCCACACGAGTTTTTCGCGCGGCGAGGTGGCGGCGGGCGCGGCCCTGCCGTTCTAACGTCTGCGGCGCTCGCCCCTCCCGATCGATGACCTTCGCCAGCCACCTGTCCCACGCCTTCGTCGGCACCGACGCCCGCCTGCGGCGCCAGGTCGTCTACTGGGCGATCACGGTCGGGCTGTACGCCGTCTGCGTGCTGCTGCTGGTGTTCCAGAGCCGGGTCGGCGTCGCCGATCCGGATGTGGTCTCGATGCTCGTCACGATCCTCGTTGCCGGGACGCTGCTCTTTTACCTGCCGGTGCGCATGAGCGGGCGACTCGCGTTGTCGCCGTCGATGCTCGCGATGGCGCAGGCGGTGTTCGCGATCGGCTGCATCGTCGCCGCCTATGCGGTGGTCGGCCCGGCGCGTGCGAGCACGCTCGCGATCCTCGTCGTCGTGCTGGTTTTCTGCGCCTTCGCGCTGACGCCGCGCCAGTCCTACGCGATGAGCGCGTTCGCGGTCGTCCTGCTCGGCGCCGCGATGGTCGCGATGAACCGCCTCGAGCCCGATCGCTACCCGGCGAGCCAGGAACTGGTGAACTTCACAATCGCCGCCAGCATGCTTGCGGCAGTGACCTTCCTCACCGGGCGCCTAAGCCTGTTGCGCGACAAGTTGAAGACGCAGCGCGCCGAACTGGCGCAGGCGCTGGCCCGCATCCAGGAGCTGGCGACGCGCGACGATCTGACGCTGCTCACGAACCGCAGGCACATGAACGAACTGCTCGCCTACGAGAAGGAGCGCCACGACCGCAAGGGCCACGCGCTGTCGGTCGCACTGCTCGACATCGATTGGTTCAAGCGCGTCAACGACGCCTGCGGGCATGCGGCCGGCGACGAGGTGCTGCGCGACTTCGCGCAGCAGGCGCTGTCCGCGGTACGCGCGACCGACGTGCTCGCGCGCTGGGGCGGCGAGGAGTTTCTGCTGATGCTGCCCGATACCGAGCCGCAGGCGGCCGCGTTGGTCCTCGAGCGGATGCGCACGCGGATTGCGGCGCACGCATTCAGCAGTGGCGAGTCGCCGCTGAAGATCAGCTTCTCGGGCGGACTGACGGTAGCGCGCAAGGGCGAAGCGATCGCCGCGACGATCGCCCGCGCGGACGCCGCGCTCTACGCCGCGAAGGCCGCCGGCCGCGACCGGATCGTCAACGTATGAAGCGGCGCATCGTCCTCGTTCTGACGTTGGCGCCGGGGCTGGGATGGGCCGCGGCGCCGGCACGCAACCTGTGCATCGAACTGCGCGAATCCGGCCGTGCCGCCGCCGCGGGCGGCTGGCAGTTGAACAGCGCCGACGTGCGCGCCGAGCGCGAGCGCCCGCCACAGCGGTTGTGCGTGCAAAACGGCGAGCGCGCGTCGCTCGCGCTCGAGCTCACGCGCCCGGTTCAGGTCTGGCAGGCGGCGCCCGGTGTCGTGCTGACTATCCCGGTGCCGACGACGCAGTGGCTGCACGCCGGCCAGACCCTCGAAGTCCGCCCGCGCTGGGCCGGCGCAAAGGCGCCGGTCAGCGTCGAGATCGCGGCCGAGGCGAGCCGCTTCGACCCCAGCGTCGCCGAGGGCAGTTCGCAGCCGCCATCGCGCGCCGGCACCGCGCTGCGAACGACGGTTGCGGTGCCGCTCGGCGAATGGGTCACGATTGCCTCGACCGGTGAGGCGGCGCAAGACTCGGGTTTCGTCTCGACCAGCCAGGCGCGAACCGGCCGGGTGCTTCAGTTGCGCGTCGAACTCGGGCCGTGAAGCGATCCGCGCCTCGTCGCACCCAGGCGCCTACGGCCGCGGCCACAGCACCCACATCCGCAGCGGCTGCTTCATGCGACCGGCCTGCTGCTCGGCGGTCTCGCCCCAGCCCCAGAAGTAGTCGGCGCGCACCGCGCCAGTGATCGCGGCTCCGGTGTCCTGCGCCATCACGAGGCGGCGCAGCGGCGTGTCGGCGAGCGGCTCGGTGGATGCGAGCCAGACCGGCGTGCCGTACGGTACGCTCGAAGGATCGACCGCGACCGAGCGCCCCGGCGTGAGCGGCACGCCCTGCGCGCCGTTCGGGCCGAGTGCCGGATCCGGCAGCGGTGTTTCGCGAAAGAACACGTAGCGCGGGTTGCTCCACAAGAGCGTGTTGACGCGCGACGGGTGCTGCTTTGCCCAGGCCCGGATCGCCGGCCACGAGGCCTGGCCGGGTTCGAGCGCGCCCTGCTCGATCAGCCAGCGCCCGACCGACTTGTAGGGCTGGTCGTTGCTGCCGGCGTACGAGACGCGTATCCGCTGCACGCTGCCGTCGACCTGTTTGATGTCGAGCCGCCCGGAGCCCTGGATGTGCAGCACGAGCGCATCGAGAGGGTCGTCGAGATAGGCGATCGCCAGGCCGTCGAGAGATTTCTTCGCCGCCGCCGTGGTGTCGATCTGCTTGCGCGTCCAGTACGGGCGACGGCTCGCGAGGTCGGGCGGCGGCGCGTAGATCGCGATCCGGTACGCGCCGCGCGGCTGGCGCAGGGCGTCGAACTGCGGTTCGAAGTAGCCCGTCAACAGGCCGCCCGCGTTGCCGTCGGGCGCCTCGACGCGGTAGGCCTGCAGACGCTGCTGCAGCCAGGCGCGAAGCATCGCATCGTCGGCGCCGACGTCCGGGTTGCCGACGCGCGCCGCCTCCTTGCAAAGCGCCACCCACGGCGCGGGCGGGCGCGCGCAACCGCGCAGCAGCGCGGGCCACCATTCGCGCGGGCGATCGGCGTCCCAGCCGGGCAGATCGTCGAACGGCACGGCGACCCAGCGCGAACCGGCGCGCTCGATCACGGCCGGCGCCACTTTCGCGGGCGGCGCGGCGGCGGGCGCGGCCGGCGCGGTAGGCGCCGCAGGCTGCGGGCCGCTGGTGCACGCGGCGAGCGCTCCTAGAATCGACGCGAACAGCGCGGCGCGCCAGCGGCGCAGCGTCGCAGGTCCGATTCGGTTCGTGCCCGGCCCGGTGGCCGATCGCGGCGCGTCGCCAGGAAACCCGACCATGTGGATCATCTTGCTCGAAGCGCTCGGCGCCGGACTGCTGCTGGTGCTGATCGTGTGGTGGACCATGTTTTCCGGCCGCAAGCGCGGCGAGCGCCGTCCGCCGCCGGAATGATCAATGCAACGCCGAAGCGAGCGCGAGCGTGAATTCGCCGATCGTCGCCTCGAACGGCAGCGCCTCGTCGGTCATGCAGAAGTAGCTGCCCTGCATCGTGCCGCTCGGCGTCGGCAGCCGCAGCCAGCTCGTGTACTCGAAGCTCTCGCCCGGCTGCAGCAGCGGCTGCTTGCCGACGACGCCCAGACCGCGCACCTCCTCGACGCGGCCGGTTGCGTCGGTGATGATCCAGTGGCGGCCGATCAACTGCGCGGGCACGTCGCCGCTGTTCGTGATCCGCACCGTGTAGGCAAAAGCGTGCTCGCCCGCCTCCGGCTGCGATCGCTCGGGAAGCGGGCGCACGTTGACGGCGCAACTGAATTCGGGTCTGGGCATGGCCGCATTATCGGAGCAGCGTGCCGCGCTGCCGTGGTGCACTCCTAGAATCGCGCTGCGTTCCCTTCGCTTCCGCACTTCCCGCCGCCATGCGCCAAGCCCTGATCGCCCCGAGCCTGCTGTCCGCCGACTTCGCCCGCCTCGGCGACGAGTTGCGCGACGTGATCGCCGCCGGCGCCGACTGGATTCATTTCGACGTCATGGACAACCATTACGTCCCCAATCTGACTTTCGGGCCGATGGTCTGCCACGCGCTGCGCAAGCACGCCGCGCGCGCCGACGGCAGCCGGGTGCCGATCGACGTCCACCTGATGGTGCAGCCGGTCGATGCGCTCGCCCAGGCGTTCGCCGACGCCGGCGCCGACAGCATCAGCTTTCACCCCGCGGCGAGCCTGCATGTGGACCGCACGCTGCAGCTCATCAAGTCCGCCGGCTGCAAGGCGGGCCTCGTGTTCAACCCGGCCGCGCCGCTCGACGTGCTCGAGTGGGAGATCGACAGCCTCGACCTCGTGCTCGTGATGAGCGTGAACCCGGGCTTCGGCGGCCAGCGCTTCATTCCCGGCGCGCTCAGGAAGATCGAGCGCGTCAGGAAACTGATCGACGCCAGCGGCCGCGACATCCGCCTCGAGGTCGATGGCGGCATCAACGCCGAGACGATCCGCAGCGCGTTCGACGCCGGCGCCGACACCTTCGTCGCCGGCAGCGCGATCTTCGGGCAGAAGGACGTCAAGGCGGCGATTGCCGCGCTGCGGGCCGCAATCACGCGCTGACGCGAGGGTCATTCGCGCGACCGCCACGTTTCGCGGAGTCGGGCCCCACCATCCGACTCCCACTTTCCTGTGGAATGAAAGGATGTCCCCATGAAGCTCGGCAATCAAGCGATCTCGAAGTTGACCGCCGCGATGCTGCTCGCTGCCGCCGCGGGAACCGCCTGGGCAGGCCAGCTCGAACTGAGCGGCGCGCAGGAAGTGCCACCCGTCACGACGGCGGCGACGGGAGCGGGCGATATCACGGTCGCGGCGGACGGCGCCGTCAGCGGCAGTGTCAAGACGACCGGCGTAGCCGGCACGATGGCACACATCCACGTCGCGGCGATGGGCAAGAACGGCCCGGTCATCATCCCGCTGACGAATTCCGGCGACGGCGTCTGGTCGGTGCCAGCCGGCGCCAAGCTCACTGCGGAGCAGATGGCGAGCTACAAGGCGGGCGACCTCTACGTCAACGTGCACAGCGACGCGCACAAGGGCGGCGAGATCCGTGCCCAGATGAAACCCTGATCCGCCGCGCGCGCCCTGGCCGGCACGCCGCTTCAGCGCGCGGCGGGCGGGTCCGTGCGGCGCCGTTCGCGCAGCATGAAGAGGTAGAGACCTTCGACCTTCTGGCGCGCCCAGGGCGTGCGGCGCAGCAGCTTCAGGCTCGACGCGATGCTCGGATCGTGCGTGAAGCAACGCAGCGGGATGCGCGCGCCGAGCCCGTCCCAACCGTAGTGCGCGACGAGCTCGCCGACGATGGCTTCGAGCGTCTGGCCATGCAGCGGGTTGCGCGGTTGTGGGCGCGGATCGATGGGCGTTGCCATGCGGTGATTCTGGCCTGAGTGTTGGCTGAGAGGCTGAGAGGCAATCGGACATGACCGCTCATCCCCCGCAAACAGGCCCACTCGGCGTTGCGAATGCTCGCCATAGCCCGAGCCATGGCTGCGCTTTGCGCCTTGATTGGACCCGTTTGCAGGGTCTGCTCCGCCGCGCCCGGTTGCCTCTCAGCCTCTGAGCCGCTGCACGAACCGGGGTGTTGCGGCGACTGCCAGAATCGGCGGCCCGTACTGCAAGGACTGCCTTGGCTGTCGAACCGAATTCCCGTGCCGGCCTCGAAGCCGCGATCGTCGACCTCGACGGCACGCTCGTCGATACCGTGGACGACTTCGTCGCCGCGCTCGGCGCGATGCTTGCGAGCTTCGGATTGCCAGCGGTGGACGCTGCCTTCGTCGCACGCACCGTCGGCAAAGGGTCGGAGCATCTGCTGCGCCGCACGCTCGCCGAGGTGGGCGCCGACGCCGGCCTGTACGACGCCGCGATGGCAGACTACCAGCAGCAGTACCGGGCGATCAACGGCCTTCACGCGCGCGTGTACCCGGGTGCCGCCGAAGGGCTGGCGCGCTTGTCATCGCGCGGCCTGCGCCTGGCTTGCGTGACGAACAAGCCGACCGCGTTTGCGCGCGAGCTGCTGCAGGCGAAGGGCCTGGCGGATCACTTCAGCCACGTCTTCGGCGGCGACGCCTTCGAGCGCCGCAAGCCCGACCCGCTGCCGCTGCAGGAGACCTGCGCCGCACTCGGCGCCGCGCCGCGGCGAACGCTGATGATCGGCGACTCGCGCAACGATGCGCAGGCCGCGCGCGCCGCCGGCTGCCCGGTCGTGCTTGTCACCTACGGCTACAACCACGGCGAGCCGGTGCGCGCCGTCGATGCCGATGCGTTCGTCGGCCGGCTCGACGAAATCGACATCGACGCGCTCTCGCAATCGCTTGCCCGGCGCAGGTGAACGAGCGCGAACGCCGCGTGCGCAGCGCCTGCTACACTTTTCGCATGTCTTGCGCATGCAGCCTCGTATACAGGTCGCCCGACCGGGGAGCCTGGCCCTGGCGATCACACGCCACACCGGGCTAGTCGCCGAAGGAATCGCGCCGGGCGCGCGCCGCCGCCGCGCGATCCCCCCCCCACCGGGCCGCAGCTTGCGGACCCAGATCCAGACGAATCGATCCGCACGCCAGGCGCTCGCGCAGCAGCCGGATCGTGGAAGGTCCTGCAGACGTGATCACCGAACTGGAATTCAAGAGCCTGAGCGCAAGCGGCTTCAACCGCATCCCGCTGCTCGTCGAGGCGTTCGCCGACCTCGAGACGCCGCTGTCGCTGTACCTGAAGCTGGCCTGCGCCGAAGGCGGCGGCAGGCACAGCTTCCTGCTCGAGTCGGTCGTCGGTGGCGAGCGTTTCGGCCGCTACTCGTTCATCGGCCTGCCGGCGCGCACGCTGCTGCGCGCGACCGGCTTTACGACCGAGGTCGTCACCGACGGCCAGGTCGTCGAGACGCACGAAGGCAACCCGCTAGCCTTCATCGGGGCCTACCAGCAGCGCTTCAAGGTC
>CAZVNC010000110.1:0-7338 GCA_964628305.1 uncultured Ideonella sp. | reverse complement strand
CGCCGACGATCAGCATCTCCTTCTTGCGGTCGCGGCTGAAGAGGTAGCCGGCGGCGTCGAGGTCGCCGATGTCGCCGGTGTAGAGCCAGCCGTCGCGAAGTGCCTGCGCCGTCTCGTCCGGACGCCCGCGGTAGCCGCGCATGATCTGCGGGCCGCGGGCGCGGACCTCGCCGGCTTCGCCGGCCGCCAGCACGCGCTGGCCGCTTTCGACGTCCACGATCTCGATCTGCGTGCGCGGCACCGCGATACCGACCGAGCCGGCCTTCGCCGGGCCGCGCGCCGGGTTGAAACTCAGCACCGGGCCGGCCTCGGTCAGGCCGTAGCCTTCGAAGACCGGTGCGCCAACCGCCTCCTGCCAGCGCGCGAGCGTCGCCGCCGCGAGCGCCGCGGCGCCCGAGTAGCAGGTGTGCACGCTGCGCCAGTCGGTCGCGGCGAACATCGGATGCGACAGCAGGCCGACGAACACCGTCGGGCTGCCCGGAAAGACGTTGATCCGCTCGCGCTCGACGGTCGCGAGCACTTCGTCGGGCCGGTAGCGGGCGAGGATGACGAGCGTGCCGGCGCAGTAGGCGGCGAGAAACAGGCCCATCGCCATGCCGTAGGCGTGCGACATCGGCATCATGCAGATGATGCGCTCGCCGCGCCGCGTCGGCAGCAGCGCCTCGCGCTGTTCGACGTTGATCGCGATCGCGCCGTGCGTCAGTTCGACGCCCTTCGCGCGCCCGGTCGTGCCGCCGGTGTACTGCAGCAGCGCGAGTGCGTCGGGCGCGGGCAGCGGCGGCGATTTCGCGGCGCCAGCGGCGTCCCAGGTGTCGAGCAGCCGCGCGCCGGCTCCGACGCGGACGATGTGCGCGATGCCGGCGGCACGCGCCGCATCGTCCGCCTGCGCGCCGAGCGCGGCATCGACGATCAGCACGCGCGGCGCCGCGTCGAGCAGGATCGGCTGCAGCTCGTGCGCGGTGAGCAGCGTGTTGAGCGGCACCAGCTGCGCGCCGGCGGCGAGCGCGCCGAACATCGCGACGCAGGACTCGATCGAATTGCCGATCAGCGTCGCGACGCGTTCGCCGCGCGCGCCCAGCAGCTCGAGTTCGCGCGCGAAGCCGGCGACGCAGGCCAGATAGCGCGCATAGTCGAGCCGGCGTTCGCCGAACACGAGCGCTTCGGCCTGTGGCGCGTCGGCCGCCGCCGCGGCGAGCATCGCGACGACGCTCGAATAGCGGCCGGTTCGCGCATCTGCGGGCAGGGTCTTGGTCACTTCTTGCCTGCGAAGCCAAGGTAGGACTCGATCACGCGCGGGTTGCCGGAGAGCTCGGCGGCGCTGCCCTCGAGCGCGAGTTCGCCCGTCTCGAGGACGTAGCCGCGGTCGGCGATCTGCAGCGCGGCGCGCGCGTTTTGCTCGACGAGCAGGATCGCGACGCCCGTCGTTCGCAATTCGGCCACGATGTGCAGGATGTCGCGCACGATGCGCGGCGCCAGGCCGAGGCTGGGTTCATCCAGCATCAGCAGGCGTGGTTTCGCCATCAGCGCGCGGCCGATCGCGAGCATCTGGCGTTCGCCGCCGGAGAGCGTCGCAGCGTACTGCCTGCGCCGCTCGCGCAAGCGCGGGAAGCGCTCATAGATCTGCTGCAAGTCGCCCGCGAGTCCACGCTCGCCGCGGCGCACGCGCTGGAACGCACCCAGGCGCAGGTTGTCCTCGACCGACAGTTCGCCGAACAGTTCGCGCCGCTCGGGAACGAGCGTGAGGCCGGCCGCGACGCGCGCCTCGACCGACATCTTCGTCGCGTCGCCGCCCGCGTAGCGCACCGTGCCGCGGCACGGCAGCAGGCCCATCAGCGCGGTCAGCAGCGTCGTCTTGCCGGCGCCGTTCGGGCCGATGACGCTGACGATGGACCCGGTCTCGACGCGCAGGCTCACGCCGTGCACCGCCTCGACCTTGCCGTAGGCAACGTGCAGGTCGCGCACCTCGAGCAGCGGCGCGGCCACGCTATCAATCATGGTCGGCACGGCGCTCATTCGATGCCTCCGAGGTAAGCCTCGATGACAGCCGGGTTGGCCTGGATCTCGGCCGGCAGGCCCTCGGCCAGCTTCTCGCCGAAATCCATCACGACGAGCCGGTCGACGAGGTTCATGACGAAGTCCATGTCGTGCTCGACGAGCAGGATGCTCAGGCCTTCGGCGCGCAGGCCGCGCAACAGTTCGGAGAGATCCCGCTTCTCGCCGTAGCGCAGGCCGGCAGCAGGTTCGTCCAGCAGCAGCAGCACCGGATCGGCGGCGAGCGCGCGCGCGATCTCGACGATGCGCTGGCGCCCGAGCGGCAGGCTGCCGGCGGCGTCGTGCATGTGTTCGGCGAGTCCGACGCGCGCGATCTGGCGCGCCGCCTCGGCGAGCAGGCGCGCCTCCTCGCCGCGGTCGGTGCGCAGCATCGCCGCAAGCGTTCCGCGCCGCCCGCGCAGGTACGCACCCATCGCGACGTTCTCGAGCACCGTCATGTTCGAGATAAGGTTCACGTGCTGGAAACTGCGCGCCAGGCCGCGGCGCGCGATCGCGCGCGACGGCTTGCCATCGATGCGTTCGCCGGCCAGCTTCACGCTGCCGCTGTTGGCGGCGAGCGTGCCACTGACGAGGTTGAATGTCGTGCTCTTGCCGGCACCGTTCGGGCCGATCAGGCCGAGGATCTCGCCGGCGCGCAGCGAGAAGCCGATATCGTTGACCGCAGTGAGGCCGCCGAAATGCTTGGTCAACCCGTTCACTTCGAGCAGCAGCGTACCCGCCGCAGCGCGCGAGCGGCGTTCGAGTGCGGGGGCGCCGGCTACCGGAGCGGTCGGCGCATCGGGCATGAAACGGCTGATGACCGGCATCAGCCCGCCGCGCGCATGCTGCAGCAGGACGAGCATCAGCACACCGAAGACGATCGTTTCGTAGTTGCCGCTGTGGCCGAAGAGGGCAGGCAGCAGGTCCGACAGCCACTCCTTGAGGATCGTCATGACAGCCGAGCCGACGACGGCGCCCCAGACCTCGCTTGCGCCGCCGATGATCGCCATGAACAGGTAGTCGATACCGGCGTTGACGCCGAACGCGTGCGGGCTGACGAAGCGCAGGAAGTGCGCGGTCAGCCAGCCCGACAGCGCCGCAAGCAGCGCGGCGTAGACGAAGACGACGAGCTTGAGCGCCGAGGTGTCGACGCCGCAGCTCTCGGCCATCACGCCGCGAAAACGCAGCGCGCGGATCGCGCGGCCGGGGCGCGAATCGAGCAGGTTGCGCGCGGCGACGAGCGTTGCGATCAGCACGCACCAGATCAGGAAGTACGAGCGCTGACCGGTGTTGAACTCGAAGCCGGCGATCGCCGCCGGCGGCACGTTGTCGATGCCGCTGAACTGGCCGAGCAGCGGCAGGTTGCCGAACAGATGGTAGATCGCGATGCCCCAGGCGATCGTCGCGATCGAAAGGTAGTGGCCGGACAAGCGCAGCGTCACGGCGCCGATCACGAGCGCCGAGAACGCGACCAGCACGAGGCTTGCCACGAGGCCGCCCCATGGCGACCAGCCCGCCATCGTCGTCAACGCGGCAGTCGCGTAGGCGGCGATGCCGACGAAGGCCTGCTGGCCGAACGAGACGATGCCGCCGACGCCGGTCATCACGACCAGCCCGAGCGCGACGAGCGCCGCCAGCCCGATGTAGTTGAGCAGCGTGACGTGATACGCCGGCAGCACGAACGGCGCGATCACGAGCAACGCGACGACGAGCGCCAGGGTGATTTGCGCGCGCTTCATTGCGCCCGCTCCGCGGGACCGCACGCCGCCGCTGTGCGATGGTGGTGCCGGGTGGTCATAGGCCCCCCCAACGGCGCTGCGCGCCGGTCCCCCCGAGGGGGAGCGAGCCCGTCTTCGGGCGGCCGGGCGACGGGCTCATTCTTCTTCGTCCTCGACGACCGGATGGCGCGAGACGAGCGACAGCCACAGCAGCACCGGGATGATGAAGGTGAATACGATCGTCTCCTTCAGGTTGCTGGCCCAGAACGACGAGAACGCTTCGAGCAGCCCGACCGCCAGCGCGCCCAGCGCGGCGAGCGGATAGCTGCCCATGCCGCCCAGGATCGCGCCGACGAAGCCCTTCAAGCCGAGCATCAGCCCGGTGTCGTAATAGATCGTCGCCAGCGGCGCGATCAGGATGCCCGACAGCGCGCCCATCGCCGCTGCGACCGTGAAAGCGAGCCGTCCGGCGAACTCGGTCGGGATGCCGACGATGCGCGCGCCGACGCGGTTGATCGCCGTCGCGCGCAGTGCCTTGCCGTAAAGCGTGTACTCGAAGAACAGCCACAGCGCGAGCATGCAGGCGAGGCTCGCGCCGACGACCCAGATGCTCTGGGCACTGACCTGCAGCACACCGATGTCGAACTTGGCATCCGAGATCGGGCTTGCGCGCAGGCCCTCGCCGCCGAAGAACGCGAGCGCGAGGCCGCTGACGGCATAGTGCACCGCCATCGACGCGATGAAGAGGACAAGGATCGACGCATCGGCGAGCGGCCTGAACGCGACGCGGTAGAGCATCGGCCCGAGCGGGACGACGAGCGCGAACGTGATCGCCATCTGGATCAGGATGCCGAACTTGCGCGGCGCCGCCCAGGCGGCGATCGCGGCGATCGCGGCCGGGACGAGCAGGTAGACCGCCACGACGCGCAGCAGCCGAGCCGGCTCCTTGTCTCGCAGCGCGGTTCGCGCCTCGAGCAGCGTGACGAGCAGGCCGCCGCAGAGCAACAGATAGATCGTCCCCGGAATCTGCCCGAGCTGCAGCGTGCCGAGCGTCAGCCCGGCGAGGGCGACGAACTCGCCCTGCGGCACGAAGATGATTCGTGTGACGGCGAACACCAGCAACAGCGCAAGCGCCATCAAGACATAGATCGCGCCATTGATGACGCCATCCTGTATCAACCAGAGCGCGATGTCGCCGGTCATGTGCTCAGCGCGTTACGCGCATCAGTGGGGCGGCGCAAGGCACCGCAGAAGCCGGTTGCGGCCGCGCCGCGGCCGCAACCGGAGCACTCGTCACTACTTGTACAGACGCCACTGGCCGTTGACGACCTGCACCAGCACGCGCGCACGCTCGTCCAGGCCGTTGTGGTTGCCGGGCGTCATGTTGTAGACGCCGTGGGTGCCGACGACGTTGCTGACATGCTCGAGCGCGTCGCGCAGCGCAGCGCGAAACTCGGGCGTTCCCGGCTTGGCCTTTTGCAGCGCGACCTTCGCCGCGGCATCGAGCACGAGCATGCCGTCGTAGCTGTAGCCGGCAAACGCATTGCGGCTGGCGGGGCCGAATGCGGCCTCGTAGCGCTTGACGAAGTCAAGCGATACGGCCTTCGTCGCCGCATCGGCCGGCAGCTCCTCGGCGACGATCAGCGCGCCGGTCGGCGCAACCACGCCTTCGGCGTCCTTCTTCGCGGTCTGGATGAAGGCGAGGTTGACGGTGCCATGGTTGTGGTAGATCGGCCCCTTGAAGCCGCGCTCGACGAGTGCGATCTGCGGCGTCGCCGCCGGCGACCCCGAGCCGCCGACGATGACCGCGTCGGGCGCCGCGGCCATGATCTTGAGCACCTGGCCGGCGACGCTCGTGTCGGCGCGCCCGTAGCGCTCGTTGGTCACGACCTTGAAGCCGTACTTGGGCGCGAGCGCGGTGATCGCGTTGTACATCAGGTCGCCCCAGGTGTCCGAGAACCCGATATAGCCGACCGTCTTGATACCCCGCTTCTTCATGTCCTCGGCGACCGCGCTCATCATCAGCTCGGTCGACTGCGGGATCGTGAAGGTCCAATACGTCGGATCGGGCGGCAGCGGCGGCGTCGGCGTGAGCGCGATGAGCGGCGTCTTCGTCTCGGCCGCGACCTGCGCCATCGCGACCGCAGACGGCACGCCGTTGGAGCCCATCATCGCGTCGACCTTGTCCTCGGCGACGAACTTGCGTGCGTTCTTCGCCGCGTTGTCGGGCTTGGACTCGTCGTCCAGGATGATGTACTTCACCGGCTCGCCGCCGAGCGTCTTGGGCATCAGCTGGAACGCGTTCTTGTACGGAATGCCGAGCGACGCGCCCGGGCCGGTCGTGCCGAGCGAGACGCCGACCGTGATCTCGGCGCTGGCAGTGGATGCCCCGAGCGCGGCGGCGAGGGCGATGGCGGCAATGATCGGGTGTTTCATGACAACTCCTTGGTGGATGGGTTTGGGGAACGGTGAGGCGGTTGCGCCGTGGTGGGACCGGGCTGTCCGCCAGCAGGCGGACGCAGCATGCCGAAGTGGGCGAGCATGCCGAGCATGCGTTCGAGCGCCTGCGTACGGTACGACGCAACGTCGACGCCTGTGAAGTCGTAGAAGCCCTTGCCGTCGCGCAGTCCGTTGCGCTGCTCGCGCATGTGGCGATCGACGATGGCCGGCGATGCGTAGCGCGGGTCGTCCAGCGCCTGCGCGAGGTAGCGGCTCGCGTAGTACAGGATGTCGTTGCCGCCGAAGTCGATGAACTCGACGACACCCATATTGGCGAACCGAAAGCCGAGCCCGTAGCGCGTCGCGCGGTCGATCTCCTCGGCGCTGGCAACGCCCTGCTCGATCATCCGCGCCGCCTCGTTCATGACCAGCGACTGCAAGCGAGGCACGATATAGCCGGGCGTTGCCGCGCACATCACCGGCACCTTGCCGATGCGCTCGAGCAGTGCCGAAAGCGCGCTGCTCGCCTCGGGTGCGGTGCCGGGGTGGGCGCTCAACTCGACGAGCGGAATGATGTGCGCCGGATTGAGCCAATGCGCGTTGAGGAAGCACTCGGGCCGCGGCGCGAACGCGGCAAGTTGGGTCACGAGGAACGACGAGGTCGTCGATGCGAGCAGCGCATCCGGCCGCAGATGCGGCGCGGCGAAGGCGAAGGCTTCGCGCTTCGCGTCCTGCACCTCGGGCACGCCCTCGAAGACGACATCGGCGCGCGCCAGCGCCGCGGCGGCGGCGTCGCGCGCGGCAAAGTGCACACGGTCGAGGATTGCTGGACGCAGCGCGTCGTCGAACGCGCCCCATCGCGCGATCGCCGCGAGCGATGCGTCGATCTCGGCCATCGCCTCGCGCCGCAGGGCCTCGGCTTGTCCCGGCGGGCGCGGCCTGATGTCGAGCAGCCAGACCTCGTGGCCGGCGTAGGCAAATGCGGTCGCGATGCCGCGGCCCATGCGCCCGGCGCCAAGCGCCGCGATCGTCTCGAGGGCGACGCTCGCGTCGCTCATGCGGCGCCTCCGGTCGATCGAGCAGTTCGCATCGCCATGTCGTCGGCGCCTCGCCGCATTCGCTCGCTTCGATCCCCGCTGCGCGGGGCCCC
>CAZVNC010000109.1:1905-7439 GCA_964628305.1 uncultured Ideonella sp. | reverse complement strand
GCGTCGTCGAAGATCGCGAGGCCGAGGAAGAGCGCCTTGATGGCGAGCGCGAGCGCGATGTTCTGGACCAGGATCGCGTGCGTCGCGCGCGACAAGCGCATCAACTCCGGGACGCGCCGCAGGTCGTCGTTCATCACGACCACGTCGGCGGCTTCCATTGCGGCGTCGGTGCCGGTCGCGCCCATCGCGATGCCGATGTCGGCGCGCGCCAGCGCCGGCGCGTCGTTGATGCCGTCGCCCGCCATCGCGACCGCGCCGTGGCGCGCGCGCAGTTCGGCGATCACGGCCTGCTTCTCCTCGGGCAGCAGGTTGGCGCGCACGTCGCGCACGCCGGCTTCGCGCGCCACCGCCGCGGCGGTGAGCGGGTTGTCGCCGCTGAGCATCACGGTCTCGACACCCATCGCGTCGAGCTCGGCGACGGCCTGCGCCGAACCGGGCTTGAGCGTGTCGGCGACCGCGAACAGCGCGAGCACGCCGGCTTCGGTCGCGAGCAGGCTGGTGGTGCGCCCCTGCATTTCGTGCTCGCGCAGCAGCGCCTCGATGCGTGGCGAGCACAGGCCGCGCTCCTCGATCAGCCGGTGGTTGCCGAGCAGGTAGCGCGCGCCATCGATCGTTGCCTCGACGCCGCGTCCGGCGAGCGCCTTGAAGTCCTGCAGCGCGGCGCCGCTCGCCGGCAGGCCCGCGGCGATCGCCATCGAGACCGGATGCTGCGAATGCCCGGCGAGCGCCGCCGCGACCCGGGCCAGCGATTCGGCTCGGCCGCTGTCGGCATCGAGCGCAAGCGGCGCCCAGTGCATCAGCCGCGGGCGGCCGGCGGTGAGGGTGCCGGTCTTGTCGAACGCGACTGCCTTCAGCCGCCGTGCCTGCTCGAGATAGACGCCGCCCTTGATCAGGATGCCGCGCCGGGCGCCGGCGGCGAGGCCGCTGACGATTGCGACCGGAGTCGAGATCACGAGCGCGCAGGGGCAGGCGATGACGAGCAGCACGAGCGCCTTGTAGACCGCGTCGATCGCGTCCCAGCCGGCGACCCACGGCCCGGCGATCGCGACGCCGAGCGCGAGCGCGAAGACGGCCGGCGTGTAGATGGCGGCGAAGCGGTCGACGAAGCGCTGCGTCGGCGCGCGGCTGCCCTGCGCCTGCTCGACGGCATGGATGATGCGCGCGAGCGTCGATTGCGACGCTGGCACCGTGACGCGCAGCTCGACCGTTCCGGTCAGGTTGATCGTGCCGGCGAAGAGCGCGTCGCCGCCGTTCTTGTCGACCGGCAGGCTCTCGCCGGTGACGCTTGCCTGATCGACGCTCGTGCTGCCGGCGACGAGGACGCCGTCGAGCGGCACCCGCTCGCCGGGGCGCACGCGAACGATCGCCGCCACGGCCACCTCGGCGGCCGGGACGTCGCGCCAACCGCCGTCGGCCTGGCGCACCTGCGCGCTGTCGGGGGCGAGCGTCATCAGGCTGCCGATCGCGTTGCGGGCGCGGTCCACCGCGCGCGCCTCGATCGCCTCGGCGATCGCGTAGAGCGCCATCACCATCGCCGCCTCGGGCCACTGGCCGATCAGGAAGGCGCCGGTCACCGCGACCGTCATCAGCGCGTTGATGTTGAGCCGCCGGGCGCGCAGCGCGGCGAGGCCCTTGCGGTAGACGCCGAAGCCCGCGAGCAAGATCGCGAGCGCGGCGAGCGCCGAGCCGGCGATCCGCCACGCCAGCGCGTCGCCGCCGAGCCAGGCGAGCGCTTCTGCACCCGCCGCGCACAGCAGCGCCAGCACGAGGCGTTGCAGCTCGCGCCGGTTGCCGGCGGCGGTGTCGGGCGTGGCGCTGCCCTGCAGCGGCTGCGGGTCGAAGCCGGCGGCGCGGATCGCCGCCAGCGCCGGGTCGAGCGCGGCGGGGTCGGCGTCGATCGTCAGGGTGCGCGCGGAAAGTTGAAAGCCGAGACTGCGGACGCCCGGCACGGCGGCCAGCGCGGCGCGAATCTCGGCCTCCTCCGCGGCGCAATCCATCGCCGCAATCCGCCACCGCACGCCGCGAAGGTCGGGCGGCGGCGCCGCGACAGCGGACGGCGCGCTGCAGCAGTGATCGCAGGCGCTTGTGTGGCTCGTCGAAGCATCCATGCCGACATTGGAAACCCTGTAGCAGGTGTAGAGTCAAATGGCATCGCAAAGGAGAGGCAAGTGAAAATCGGCGATCTGGCCCTGGCGACCGATACCTCGGTCGAGAGCATCCGCTACTACGAGCGCGAGGGGCTGCTGCCGGCGCCGGCGCGCACTGCGAGCAACTACCGCCGCTACGACGAGGCGCATGTGCAGCGCCTGATGTTCATCCGCCGTTGCCGCGCACTCGACATGGCACTTGACGAAATCCGCACCCTGCTCGGTTGCATCGACCGTCCGGATGCCGATTGCGGCGTTGCGAACACGCTGCTCGACGAGCATCTCGGCCACGTGCGGCATCGCATCGCCGAGCTGCGCCGCCTCGAAGCCGAGCTTCGCGCGTTGCGCGCGCAATGCGCCTCGCCGCGCAGCGCCGACGCCTGCGGCATCCTGCACGGCCTGTCGCAAGGCGGCGTGCCGGCGCGGCCGCGCTCCGGCTCGCACCGCCGCGACGATCTGCATCGGAACAAGCCGAATCCGGCGTTGCGCTGAGGCGTCCGCACTAGACTGGCAGTCCTATCGACCACCGGGCATCGCACCATGCGCGTCGGCGTCCCAAGTGAAATCAAGATCCAGGAGCACCGCGTCGGCCTGACGCCGATGGCGGTGCGCGAGTACGTGCACGCCGGGCACGACGTGCTGGTGCAATCCGGCGCCGGTGCCGGCATTGGCGCAACCGACGCCGCGTACGCCGCGGCCGGGGCGCGCATCGTCGCCAGCGCCGCCGAGGTCTTTGCCGCTGCGCAGATGATCGTCAAGGTCAAGGAACCGCAGCCTGTGGAGTGGAAGCTGCTGCGCGCGGGGCAGATACTGTTCACCTATCTGCATCTGGCGCCGGACCCCGAACAGGCGCAAGCCCTGATCGACTCCGGCTGCATCGCGATCGGCTACGAAACAGTGACCGACGCCCACGGCGGATTGCCGCTGCTCGCGCCGATGAGCGAGGTGGCCGGCCGGCTGGCGATCGAAGCGGCAGCGTTCTCGCTGCGCAAACCCGCCGGCGGCATGGGCCTGTTGCTTGGCGGCGTGCCGGGCGTTCATCCGGCGCGCGTGGTCGTGATCGGCGGCGGTGTCGTCGGCCTGCACGCGGCGCGCATGGCGGCCGGCCTCGGCGCCGAGGTCAGCGTCCTCGATCGCTCGGTGCCGCGCCTGCGCCAGCTCGACGAACTGTTCGAGGGCCGGGTGCGAACCTGCTATTCGGATCGGGCGACGATCGACAGCGAGGTGTTCGCCGCCGACGTCGTGATCGGCGCGGTGCTCGTTCCCGGCGCCAGCACGCCGAAGATCGTGACGCGCAAGATGCTCGCGCAGATGCGGGAGAGGAGCGTGCTGGTCGATGTCGCGATCGACCAGGGCGGCTGCTTCGAGACGTCGCGGCCGACGACGCACGATGCGCCGACCTTCGAGGTCGACGGCATCATCCACTACTGCGTCGCCAACATGCCGGGTGCGGTGCCGGTCACCTCGAGCCACGCCCTGAATCACGCCACGCTGCCTTTCGGCCTTGCGCTCGCCGCGCACGGCGAAGCGGCGCTCGCTGCCGACGAACACCTGCGCCGCGGCCTCAACATCCACCGCGGCAGGGTGACCTGCGAGCCGGTGGCGCGCGCGCTCGGGCTGCCGTTCGTCAGCGCCGAAGCCGCGCTCGCAATGTAGGGCCGCCGTTTTCAGCGCGCGCCCAGACCCATCGCGCGGCTCTCGCCGAACAGCGGGCTGTTCGCGCTGCCCTCGGCGACGACGGCGCAACTGCGGCCCTGGCGCTTGGCTTCGTAGAGCGCCTGGTCGGCGCGCCGCAGCGCGTCGCCGATGATCTCGCCCTCGCGCGACATCACGATGCCGAAGCTCAGGCTGAGCCGCTGCTGGCTGCCGACATCGCGGCAGGCGTCGAGTTGCAGCGAAAGCCGGTCGACGACGGCGAGCGCTTCGTCGAGGTTGGTCCGCGGCAGCAGCATCGCGAACTCGTCGCCGCCGATCCGGCCCGCCACGTCGTTCGCTCGCAGCGCGTCGCGCGTGCAGCGTGCGACGTCGCGCAGCGCCTCGTCGCCGCCCGAGTGGCCCTGGGTGTCGTTGATGTGCTTGAAGTGATCGATGTCGAAGGTGATGACGGCCGCGCTGCCGGGTTCGCAAAGCGCGAGGGATTTCGTCGCCAGTTGATAGAAGTGACGGCGGTTCGGCACTTCGGTCAGCATGTCGGTGTAGGCGAGCGTTCGCAGACGGCGCTGCGATTCGGCGAGCTTGAGCGTCGTGCGTTCGTGCGTGAGCAGCAGGCTCAGATAGACCATCGCCATCGCGAGCATGCCCGAGGCGAACGCGGCGAGCAGCGCGCTGTCGTCGTGTGCGAGCGCCGCGGCGCCGGCCAGTCCCGCCTGCACGGCGCGAAGTGCATTCACCGCCGCCGCGGCGAACTGGACTGCGATCAACGCCTCGAGCGCCGAACTGCGGTGCGCCGCGCGCAGGCGCAGCGTGATCGCCGCGCTGTAGAGGTACAGGATGCACGCGCCGGCGCCGAAAGCGGCGATGCGCGCCGCGACATCGCCGCTTGCAGCCCAGACGGCGAGCCACGGAAGGAAGGCGAGGGCGAGCAGCACGATGTCGGCCGCCGCCGGCACCGGCAGCACCTGACGCGGGTAGAAGCGCCGCAGCCCGATCAGGGTGACGATCGGCCACTGCATCACGAGCAGGTTCGACAGCGGCAGCAACCCCGGGTGCGTATCGCGCAGCGCCTGCAACGCGACGCCCGCCGTTCCCAGCCACTGCGCGCCGGTCCACCACCAGAAGCCGCGGTAGACGCGCTGCGTGGCGCCGAACAGCGTCATCAGTGCACTCGACATGAACATCGTCGCGAGAGTCGCGATCACCAGCGTCGGCAGGTGCAATGTCATGCTTTGCTCCGCATCGCGCACTTTGTCGGTCTTTGGTCGGTGACTGTAGCCCTTTGGCCAGGACGTGGTGAAACAATCGGTATCGCGCGGTCGAGAGCACTGCGCGGCAGGGAACAGACGGAATGACACAACCGAGATGCAGGCAGCGCGCGCACGGCTGGCGGTCGGCCTGCATGGCCGGCTGGCTCGTGCTTGCCGTGCAGGGCTTTGCGCACGCGGCGCCGGCCAGCGTCTATCTCGAAGAGCTGACGACGACCGAACTTCAGGCCCGCATCGCCCGAGGCGCGACGACGGCGCTCGTCCCGATCGGCGGCACCGAGCAAAGCGGCCCGCATCTGGTGCTCGGCAAGCACAACGTGCGTGCGCACCTGCTGTCGGCGCAGTCGCGCATTCTGCAAAACATCCCTTCGGCGCTGTTGCCTTACCACCAGGCGGCTGAGAACTACAACACCGCCCTGGACCAGGCCCCGGCCAGCTGGCTGGCCAACCGCCTGCGCATGCGTCA
>CAZVNC010000109.1:0-1895 GCA_964628305.1 uncultured Ideonella sp. | reverse complement strand
AAGCACAACGTGCGTGCGCACCTGCTCGCCGGGCGGATTGCCACACAGCTGGGCAACGCGATCGTCGCGCCGGTCCTGCCCTATGTGCCGGAGGGGGCGATCACGCCGCCGCAGGCGCACATGCGATACAGCGGCACGATCTCGATCACGGACGCGACCTTCGAGGCGCTGCTCGAGCAGATCGCGCGCAGCCTGCGCCAGCACGGATTCCGCGAGATCGTGTTCCTCGGCGATCACGGCGGCTACCAGCAAAGCATGCAGCGTGTCGCGGCGCACTTGAACCAAGAATGGGCGCGCCAGGGGGGCCCAGCGCGGGCGTTGGCACTGCGCGCGTACTACGACGCCGCGCAGAAGGACTACCCGGCGATGCTGAAGGCGCAGGGCTATGGCGCCGCCGAGATCGGCGAGCATGCCGGACTGGCGGACACATCGCTCTCTCTCGCGCTCGACCCGGCGCTGGTGCGGCAGGACGCGCTCGGGCGCGAACCGGAGTCAGCGGCGACCCGCGGCGCGCGACGGCGGCGCTCGGGCGACCCGGCGTCGAGCGCATCGTCGACGTTTCGGTCAAGGTGATCCGCGATGCCGCCGCCGCGCGTTGAGCGGCCGGCGCTTGCATGACAATCCCGGCGGCGGCAGACCGCCTATCGCAGGGCTTTCGAGGAGCAGGACAGTGAGAGGTGCGGCGCGGAAATGGACGGCAGCGGGCCAACGCGTGGCCTTGCTCGGCGCGCTCGGCGTCTTGGTGATGGGCGCCGCCTTGCATGCGGCAGGCCCGCTGGCGGCCGCCACACATGCCGCGGTCGCGACCGTACCCGGCATGCCGCCGGTCCCCGATCCGGGCAACCTCTACAGCGAGACCGGCGCCGGCATGCTGAGCGCGGCCGTGCGCGGCGACCTCGAACGCGTCTACGTGCCCAACCTGCGCGGCGGCGACGTCACAGTCATCGATCCGTCGAGCATGAAGGTCGTGGACCGCTTCAAGGTCGGCCGCAGCCCGCAGCACATCGTTCCGGCGTGGGACTTGCGCACGCTGTGGGTGACGAACAACGCGGAACGCGGCGGCGATGGCAGCCTGACGCCGATCGACCCGCGCACCGGTAAGCCGGGCCAAGCGGTGGCCGTCGACGACCCATACAACATGTACGCGACGCCCGACGGGAAATCGGCGATCGTCGTCGCCGAATCCCGCAAGCGGCTCGACTTTCGCGATCCGCACACGATGGCGCTGCAGTATTCGATAGCGGTGCCGGGCTGCCCGGGCATCAATCACGCCGATTTCTCGATTGACGGGCGCGTCGCGTATTTCACCTGCGAGTTCTCGGGCGCGATCGCACGCGTCGATCTCGTAAAGCGCGAAGTCAGCGGCTATCTGCAACTGCAACTGCCGCCGACGCGCCTGAAGGAGACGAAAGGGCTGCGCAACGTCGCCGGCCAGCCGTGGGCGCCGGGCGAGACCGAGGTCTGCACGGCGCGCAAGGCGATGCCGCAGGACATCCGCTTCTCGCCCGACGGCAAGCGCCTGTTCGTCGCCGACATGCATGCCGATGGCGTGCACGTGATCGACGCCGAAGCGTTCCGGGAGGTCGGCTTCATCACCACCGGTCTGGGCACGCACGGCCTGTACCCGAGCCGCGACGGCAAGCGGCTCTACGTCGCGAATCGCGGCACGCACCAGGTCCATGGCTCGAGGAAGGGCGACGGCGGCGTGACGGTGATCGACTTCGCGAACGAGAAGATCGTTGCCCGTTGGCCAGTGCCCGGCGGCGGCAGCCCGGACATGGGCAATGTCAGCGCCGACGGCAAGTACCTCTGGCTGGCGGGCCGCTTCGACGATGTCGTCTATCGCTTCGACACTTCGACCGGCACGGTCGCGACGATCAAGGTCGGTGCCGAGC
>CAZVNC010000108.1:0-7470 GCA_964628305.1 uncultured Ideonella sp. | reverse complement strand
AAAGATTTTGGTAGGCGGGCAGGAGACCCGGGGCTCGCTCGAGCGCGGCGCGATGCGATACACCCCTGCCGGCCTGCCCGCACTCGACATGAGCCTGAAGCACGAATCCGAGCTGACCGAGGCGGGACATCCGCGCAAGGTCGCGGTCGAGATCCGCGCGGTGGCGATCGGCGAGATCACCCAGCCGCTCGCACGGCTCGAGATCGGCGCCGAGAAGGGCTTTGCAGGCTTCATCAGCGCACAGCGCAACGGCCGAGGTGTCGTCTTTCATGTGACCGAGATGGCGTGAGGCGCCAGCGGTTGATGCAACAATCGAACAGACAAATTCAAGTGAGGTGAAACATGCCCCCGCCACGTGGTAAAGGCCGGTTCTCGAAGGACCGCAAACCCAAGCGCAACACCCAGTCGCTGTTGTTCCGTCGCAAGCGCTTCTGCCGCTTCACGGTCACCGGCGTCAAGCAGATCGACTACAAGGACATCGATACCTTGCGCGATTTCATCGGCGAGAACGGCAAGATCACGCCCGCCCGGTTGACCGGCACGCGCGCATTCTTCCAGCGTCAACTGACGACGTGCATCAAGCGTGCGCGTTTCCTCGCCTTGCTGCCGTACAGCGACCAGCACAAGGCCTAAGGAGATCCGACGATGCAAATCATCCTGCTGGAAAAGGTCGGCAAGCTCGGCAACCTGGGCGATGTCGTCAAGGTCAAGGACGGCTACGCGCGCAACTTCCTGATTCCGTCGCGCCGCGCACGCCGCGCGACCGAGGCGGCGATCAAGGAGTTCGAGGCCAAGCGCGCCGAACTCGAGAAGGCGGCCAACGACAAGCTCCTCGCAGCCCAGTCGCTCGGCGAGAAGATGGCCGGGCGCACGGTGCACATCACGCAGAAGGCCGGCGTCGATGGCCGCTTGTTCGGTTCGGTGACGAATCACGACATTGCCGAATCGCTCAATCGCATCGGCTTCGAAGTACTGAAGGCGCAGGTGCGCCTGCCCGACGGCCCGCTGAAGGTCGTCGGCGAACACGTGGTCTCGGTTGCGCCGCATACCGACGTCGTCGTCGAAGTCAACGTCGTCGTGCTCGGCGAGACACAGTAGAGCGTCGACAGCCAGGCAAAGGGGCCGGTTTCGCCGGCCCCTTTGCATTCCGGCGTAGAGTTGTCCCGTCTTGTCCCGCGCTTGGGCACAGGATTTCCACAAGCTTGCGCAAGCTCTTGTCCACAAGGGGTCTTTCCGGTTTCTCAGTGCCCGACGGTCCTCTACGATTCCCAGATGTCTGCCGTCTTCCTTCCCCCTGAATCCGCCGCCCCGATCGACGACGAGGTCGCGCGCCTGCGTATGCCGCCGCAATCGATCGAGGCCGAACAGAGCGTGCTCGGCGGCCTGTTGCTCGACAACAGCGCCTGGGACCGCGCCGGCGATCTGCTGACCGACAGCGACTTCTATCGCTTCGAGCACCGCTTGATCTACGCTGCGATCGGCAGCCTCGTGAATGCGACCAAGCCGGCCGACGTGATCACCGTCTTCGAGCAGTTGCAGACGCTCGGCAAGGCCGAGGAATGTGGCGGGCTCGTCTACCTCAACGCGCTCGCGCAAAGCGTGCCGAGCGCCGCCAACCTGCGCCGCTACGCCGAGATCGTTCGCGAGCGGGCGATCCTGCGCAAGCTGATCGCCGCGAGCGACGAGATCGCGACCACCGCCTTCAACCCGCAGGGCCGGCAGGTGGCGCAGATCCTCGACGAAGCCGAGGGCATGATCTTCAAGATCGGGGAGGAAGGATCGCGCGCCCGCCAGGGCTTGCAGAGCATGGACGCGCTGATCGTGCAGCTGATCGACCGCGTCAACGAACTGCACGAGAACGGCGCCGAGGAAGTGACCGGCGTGCGCACCGGCTTCTACGATCTCGACAAATACACCGCCGGGCTGCAGCCGGGCGATCTGGTCGTTCTGGCTGCGCGGCCGTCGATGGGCAAGACCGCCTTCGCGCTCAACATCGCCGAGCATGTCGCCGTCAACGAGGGCCTGCCGGTGGTCATCTTCTCGATGGAAATGGGCGCCTCGCAGCTCGCGCTGCGGATGGTCGGCTCGCTCGGCCGCATCGACCAGCAGCACCTTCGCACCGGCGCGCTGCGCGACGACGAGTGGAGCCGGTTGACCGAAGCGGTCGACCGGCTCGGCAAGGTGAGCGTCTTCATCGACGAGAGCCCGGCCCTGAACCCGAGCGAACTGCGCGCCCGCGCCCGGCGCCAGGCCAGACAGTGCGGCAAGCTCGGCTTGATCGTCGTCGACTATCTGCAGTTGATGAGCGGCACGTCGACCAGCGACGAGAACCGCGCGACCGTGATCGGCGAGATCTCGCGTGGCCTGAAGGCGCTCGCCAAGGAGTTGCAGTGCCCGGTGCTCGCACTCTCGCAGCTCAACCGCAGCGTGGAGAGCCGCAACGACAAGCGCCCGATGATGAGCGACCTGCGCGAATCCGGCGCGATCGAGCAGGACGCCGATGTCATCATGTTCATCTATCGCGACGAGTACTACACGAAGGACGCGTGCAAGGAGCCGGGCATCGCCGAGATCATCATCGGCAAGCAGCGCAACGGGCCGACCGGCACCGTCAGGCTCACCTTCCTGAAGCCGCTCACGAAGTTCGACAACCTCGCACCAGGTTCGGCCGGCACTGACTTTTGAGCGGCAAGGGCCCTGCATTGCGGTCAGCTGCATCGACCGCGGTGATGGGTGGCGCATCCTGCGCCTGCGGTTGTGATTCAATTGCGGCCGCGCATCGCTGCGCGCCGCCCGGACACGTGGGCCGCCTCCTCAACCCCAGATTCAACGAGACCAACATGAAATTCGCAAACCTGTTCGCCCTGGCCGCCGCGGCGGCCATCAGTTCGAGTGTCTTTGCGCAAGCGAAGGCGCCCGAAGCCGTCGCCATCGCCGCGAGTGCGCCGGGCGAGGCGGTACTGGCCAGCAAGGTCACATTGACCGCCACCGTCGTCGCGATCGACTCCGGAACGCGCACCGTGACCCTGAAGGGCGGCGGCGGCAGGATCGTCGATGTCGTCGTTCCGCCCGAAGCGAAGAAGCTCGACCAGATCAAGGTCGGCGATCTCGTCACCGTCGAGTACGCGCGCGCGGTGTCGCTCACGCTGAAGAAGGCGGGTGATGGCATTCGCGAGTCGACCTCGCAGTCGGCGACCGCCGGCGCGCCCGCGGGCGCGGTCGCCGGCGGCGCGGCGGCGAATCAGGTCACGATCCTGGCCAACGTCACCGCCGTCAACAAGAAGGAGGGCTACGTCACGCTGCGCGGCCCGAAGGGCAACAGCGTCGATCTGGCGGTGCCGGATCCCGGCCAACTCAAGCTCGTGAAGGTCGGCGACCAGGTCGAAGTCGTCTACACGGTGGCGATGGCGATCACCGTCGACGCCGCCGCCAAGCCGGCGAAGAGGTAGTCGGCCATTGGCGGCCGCCGCGGCAGCGCGGCGCCGCGGCTCGTGCCGGTGACCAGCGCCGGCTGCGTAGACTGTGTATATTCACAGTATGCGCAGATCTCCGGACACGAGCGGGCAAGACGGTTCGATGTTGGCTCCGGCACCGCGCAAAGGGCGCGGCACGGACTGGGCCCTGGCGCACCGGTTCGCGAGCACGCGGACGACCGACTACGACGACGGCTGGGGCACGCTAGACCAGCTTGCGCGTGAGGAGACGCTGCCGCCGGCGACGCAGGTCATCGAGCAGACGGTGCGCACCATCCTGTCGCGCAACGATTCGCCCGACATCTCGTTCGACCTCTCGATCAACCCCTACCGCGGTTGTGAACATGGCTGCATCTATTGCTTCGCGCGGCCGACGCACAGCTATCTGAATCTGTCGCCGGGGATCGACTTCGAGACCCGGATCGTCGCCAAGACGAACGCCGCCGAGCGCTTGCGCGAGGCGGTCGCACGCCGCGGCTACGCGCCGCGCCTGCTCAACCTCGGCTCGGCAACCGATGCCTACCAGCCCGTCGAGCGGCGTCTGCGCATCACGCGCCGCCTGATCGAAGTGCTCTTCGAATGCGGGCATGCGTTCTCGCTCGTCACCAAGTCGTCCGGCGTCGAGCGCGACCTCGATCTGATCGCGCCGATGGCGGCGCGCCGGCTGGCAGCGGTCTACGTTTCGATCACGACCCTCGACGGCACGCTCGCCCGCATCCTCGAGCCGCGCGCCGCGTCGCCGCAGCGGCGTTTGCGAACGATCGAGACGCTCGCCGCGGCCGGCGTGCCGGTCGGCGTCAGTGTCTCGCCGGTGATTCCGTTCATCAACGAGCCCGAGCTCGAGAAGGTTCTTGCTGCCGCCGCGCAGGCCGGCGCGACCCGCGCCTTCTCGATCGTGCTGCGCCTGCCGTGGGAAGTGAATCCGCTGTTTCAGGACTGGCTCGCGCGGCACTTCCCGGACCGCGCTGCACGCGTCATGGCGCGCGTGCGCGAGATGCGCGGCGGGCGCGACAACGATCCCCGCTTCGGCAGCCGCATGCGCGGCGAAGGTGTCTGGGCCGAACTGCTGGCGCAGCGCTTCAGGAAGGCCTGCGCCCGCCTCGGCCTCGATCGCGATCGGTTCGAACTCGACCTGACGCAGTTCGAGCCGCCCCGCCTGCCGAGCGGCACCGGTCAGGGCGAACTGTTCTGAGCCGCGCCGCGCCTGCGCGCCGGCGCGGTCGTTCAGTGGTTCAGGCCGGCACGCTGGGCAGCCCAGAAAGCGCCATCGCAAGCTCGGCCTCGTCGTACGGCATGTCGATCAGCTTGCCGCCCATGTAGGCGCTGTAGGACGACATGTCGAAGTGGCCGTGCCCGCTGAGGTTGAAAAGGATCACCTCGGAGCGGCCCTCGGCCTTGCAGCGCATCGCCTCGGTGATGGCGCCGAGCACCGCGTGGTTCGCCTCCGGCGCCGGAACGATGCCTTCGGCGCGCGCGAACTGCACGCCGGCCTGGAAGCATTGCGTCTGATGGAAGGCGGTCGCTTCGATCAGGCCCAGCTCCTTCAGGTGCGAGACGAGCGGTGCCATGCCGTGGTAGCGCAGCCCGCCGGCATGGAACCCGGGCGGCGTGAAGGTCGAGCCCAGCGTGTGCATCTTCGTCAGCGGCGTCAGGTGCGCGGTGTCGCCGAAGTCATACGCGTATTTGCCGCGTGTCAGCGACGGACAACCGGCCGGCTCGACGGCGATGAAGCGACGCTTCTTGCCGCCGCGCAGCTGCATGCCGAGGAACGGGAACGCGATGCCGGCGAAATTGCTGCCGCCGCCGGTGCAGCCGATGATCACGTCCGGATCGTCGCCCGCCATCTCGAGTTGCAGGATCGCCTCCTGGCCGATGATCGTCTGGTGCAACAGCACATGGTTGAGCACCGAGCCGAGCGCGTACTTGGTGTCGTCGTTGGTCGCCGCGACTTCCACCGCCTCCGAGATCGCGATGCCGAGCGAGCCGGGATGGTTCGGGTCCTTGGCGAGGATCGCGCGCCCCGAGTTCGTCTCGTTCGACGGCGAGGCGACGCAGGTCGCGCCATAGGTTTCCATCAGCGCACGCCGGTAAGGCTTCTGGTCGTACGAGATGCGGACCTGGAACACCTTGACCTCGATGCCGAACAGCGCGCCGGCAAACGCAAGCGACGACCCCCATTGGCCAGCGCCGGTCTCGGTCGAGATCTTCTTGATTCCGGCCTGCAGGTTGTACCAGGCCTGCGGGATCGCGGTATTGGGCTTGTGCGAACCGGCGGGCGAGACGCCCTCGTACTTGTAGTAGATCTTGGCCGGCGTGCCGAGCACCTTCTCCAGCCGGTGTGCGCGGATCAGCGGCGATGGCCGCCAGAGACGGAACACGTCGCGCACCGGCTCCGGGATCGGCACCTCGCGCTCGGCGCTGACCTCCTGCATGATGAGCTCCATCGGGAACAACGGCGCCAGGTCGTCGGGGCCGACCGGCTGCTTCGTCCCGGGGTGCAACACTGGCGGCGGCGGCGCCGGCAGGTCGGCGACGATGTTGTACCAATGCTTGGGCATCTTGCTTTCGTCGAGGAAGAACTTGGTCTGTGCGCTCATGAAGCCTCCGGGGTTGGTTCGAAAATTCGGGCGAGCCATCCTAGGACTGCCAGCGTCGATCCCGGCATCAGGTTTACCCCGTATCAAGCTGTGAATCGCCATCGGTGTTTGCGCGGGGTCAAAGATCGGGCCGGCGTGCCGATAACGGACGTGGGGTCGCAAGCGGCCGCTGCGAGGCTGCGTCAGCGGAAAGCGAAGTGGCAAGCGAGGGCAGAGTGACGGATCCCACAGGAGCGACGATGAACACGAGACGATGGAGCGCGGTCTGCGTGTGGCTGGTTCTGCCGGCGCTTGCCGCGCAAGCGCAGACACCCGACGCCGCAGCGCTCGAACGCGCGCAGCGTGAGGCCGAAAGCCCGCTGCGTCTGATCATCGAAGCCGGCAAGATCAGACCCAAGTCCAAGGCCGACGCCGACGCCAAGTCCGACGCCAAGGCGGATTCGAAAGCGGAAAGCAAGGCGGCTGCCGACAAGCCGTCGGCGCAAGCGACGGCGGCCAAACCGACCGCGGTCGAGCCGGTGGCGCGCGAAGTGTCGGCCGGAGCCACGCGCGCCGCCGCGCTGGCGTCGGTACGCGGGTTGACTTCGCAAGCCGCACCGCAACCCGCAGACGAGTCGCAGCCGCCTGCGTCCGGCGCGCCTTCCGAGCGGCGGCCGGTCGCAACCGCGACGGCGCAACCCTCCAAGCTGGCGGCTGCCGAGGCAGCGCAGCCCGCCGAACCCGCGCCCATCCAGGCGGCGGCAGCGTCCGATGCGCAAGCGGCGCCGCCCGAGTCGCCACCTGCCGCAGGATCGACCGCCGTCGCCGCAGTGCCCGCATTGCCGGCAACGCCATCGACGCCGAGCGTCGCGGCTTCCACTGCACCGGCGACGCCTGCCGCCGCGGAGTCCGCGGCGCTGAGCACGCCGCCCCTGGCGCGTACTGAACCCGATGCTGCCGCACCGGCCACCGCGCGGCAAGACTCGCCGGCCGTGTCCGACGACCCTGCGCGGGTCGCGCTGGCCGTCGCCACGCCGGCGCCGGCGCAGCAGTCTCAGGCCGCGCTCGAATTGCTGAACGTGGTGCAACCCGAACTGCCCGAGCGCGTCCTCAGCCGCATGCGGCGCGACGGCGAGGTGACCCTTGTCTTCAAGGTCAATCCCGACGGCAGCGTCGCCGACCTGAACGTGCAAGCGTCGAACAGCGCCGTGCTCGACGCGATCGTGCTCGACGCGGTGCGCCAGTGGCGCTACAAGCCGATAGCGCAGGCCCGCACGCACCGCGTGCAGTTCGTTTTCAAGCGCGAGTAAGGTCTGTCCACGCCCTGGACGGCCCGCGTCGCCGCCGCCGGCGGACGGCGCTCAGGTCTGCAGCACCTCGAGTGCGCGCTCCATGCCGCCTTCCATGATCGAGACCATCGC